>JAGOKN010000099.1 GCA_017994575.1 Nitrosomonas sp. | reverse complement strand
ACGCCCCGGTAGGACCGCCACAGTCAGAGAGATATTTCCATAACAAGATTCACAGCAGCACCTCCGAGCTCGTCCAACAAACGGTTTAGATCGTGGCTCGCTTCGCGATCACGATCTAACCTTACTCGTTGTGCAGGAGTCTTAAGTATGTAAACCGTTAACTGAATCATAGGTTAGTGGTTTCTTTCAGTATCAATGCTATTGCTTGCCAGATAATCAAATCTTTACAATGACAGACACTTATGTGCCGCAAAAGGTTTGATAGATGCGCTCCGAAGGCACTGGGGCGGTGCGATAATCACTGTGTTCCGGAACATCAACAAATGGATTGATCACAGCTGCTAGTAGTCGGTGTATCAAGGAATAATCACCATGCTCAGAAGCCGCTGACAGCGCCTCTTCAACGCGGTGGTTACGCGGAATGATTGCCGGATTGTTCGCCTGCATTAAACGGAATGACATCAACTTGGACTCAGACTGGCGCGACAGCCTTTCTTGCCACCGTGCATGCCATGTCATAAATTCAGCATCATTAAATACCGCGCCTTCTGGAACAGCTTCTGCAGCCAGCATGCGAAAAGTATTGGTGTAATCGGCGTAATTCTTTTGCATCCATGTCAACAGCTTTTGGATGAGCACAGCATCTTCTGTTTCTTCTGTGAACAATCCCAACTTCATACGCATCCCAACCAACCAATAGGTTTGATAAATCTCTGGAAAAGAATGAATGGCTTGTTCCGCTAATGCCAATGCTTTCTCTTGCATCGGATGGATAAGTGGCAATAAGGTCTCCGCAAAACGTGCAAGATTCCATTGCGCCATCAATGGTTGATTACTATAACGATAGCGGCCTTGATGATCAATGGAACTGAACACTGTGTTGGGATCATAGGCATCCATGAATGCACATGGACCATAATCAATCGTTTCACCGCTGATACTCATATTGTCCGTATTCATAACACCGTGAATGAAACCGACAAGTAACCACTTTGCAACTAGCGATGCCTGGCGATGAATTACCTGGTTTAAGAGCGACAGATAAGGATTCTCGATATCTATTAGATCGTGATAATGGCGCTGGATTACATAATCAGCCAGCGTTTTAATTGCTGCAGCATCTCCTTTACTTGCAGCATACTCGAAAGTGCCCACGCGGATATGACTTGCCGCTACTCGAGTAAGAATTGCGCCAGGCAGTATATTTTCACGTATCACAGACTCGCCAGTAGTAACCACCGCAAGACTGCGAGTAGTGGGTATGTTGAGTGCATGCATCGCTTCGCTAATAATGTATTCGCGCAACATGGGCGCCAGTGCCGCACGACCGTCGCCTCGTCGTGAGAATGGTGTTTGGCCAGAGCCTTTAAACTGAATATCAAACCGCTCGCCCGTTTGGGTCAGATGCTCGCCCAGCAAAATTGCGCGGCCGTCTCCTAGTATTGTGAAATGACCAAACTGGTGCCCAGCATAAGCTTGTGCAATGGGCTTCGCAGCATCAGGCAGTATATTGCCCGAAAACAGCAGAGCAGCTTCCTCTTGAGATAATGCACGAATATTCAATCCAAGCGATGTTGCCAAAGCATGATTCAACATCACCACTTGCGGACATTGCACGGGTACAGGCTGAAGTGGTACATAAAAATAGTCGGGCAAACCGATATAGCTGTTATCAAAACGCCAACCAATAGCATCCGTTATGTGCTCTGCATTCAGTTTCATATTATTACTTTTTCTTATTGAAATCAGATATTCCCTCGAATTATAAGTACCAAATGGCTAACTTCACAGTCCCAAGAACAAACTAACAATGTAATCGACAAGAACACAAGTTGCTTTTGATACAAATATCCTATTTTGTAATTTATTTACAGGAACCTTATGATCTTGCAGCTTTCTTAAGAGCTTCTGAAGTTACTCAGATAGAATTGGCAATGCTGCTTTGAGTAGCACATTTGATTGTATGTCAACGATGAGCATTACCATCTTTGTTCAGGGTTTAACACCTTATCAAATTTGGTAACGCTCTCGCTATGCACTTTGTACGACTAAATCGAAATCATTATCAATGAAAAATTGATATCACACTTAACCTAATGCAACACGATGATTAATCTGCCCAAGCGATTGCTCAACTTGATCAACTAAAATAAGACATAATTCGCCGTCTTGTAAATTGGATAGTGCGGCATCAATTGCGATCGCCTCCCCAAATATTTCACTTATTTTTTGCGTGCGCTTTGCATTTCCCAGTCCTTCACGCAATAAAGTCAATACTTCTCCATCTGCACGACCTCGTTGACATTGATCCTGGTAAAGAACGACCTCATCAAATGCATCACCAAGGATTCTGGTCTGCTGACGAATATCCTCATCACGTCTATCGCCTGCAGCACTAATTACTACCGAGCGTTTCTTAGACGGAATATTGTCAATAGCACTGACCAGTGCCTGTATTGCATCTGGATTGTGTCCATAATCCGCAATCAAGGTAGCATTCCGATAATTAAACAGATTGAAACGTCCTGGTGCTGTTTGTATGTTATTTTCAAAACTGGATAGGCCTGCTTGGATAATTGCCCAGTCCATACCCAAGGCCCAACCAGCACCCACGGCAGCCATGGCATTTTCAACTTGAAAGCTAATGCTGCCATTCTTTGTAAGTGGAATCTCACTTAATGGTATCCGATATTCGCTATCTTCACCCAAGGCAACAATGCAGTCATTTTCTACAAAGATCACGCGTTTATGCTGTGCGCGGTGCATTGCTAGTACTGGATTATGGCTGTCTTGTGCAAAGAAAATAACCGAACCAGTGCAATGATCTGCCATACTGACCACTAACGGATCAGCTGCATTCAGCACTGCAAAACCAGTAGGCATAACATTCTGCACCACGACCCGTTTAACCACCGCTAACTCTTCTACAGTATTCACATAAGCCATACCCAGGTGATCGCCCATACCAATATTTGTCACTACCGCAACATGGCAGCGATCAAAACCCAGGCCTTCGCGTAATAAACCACCGCGTGCAGTCTCTAGCACTACAGCTTCAACATCGGGGTGAAAGAGTACATTCCTGGCACTTTTCGGACCACTACAATCACCGGTATCCATGCACTGACCATCAATATAGACGCCATCAGTACACGTTAGGCCTACGCATTTGTTATCGCTGTCTAGAACATTGGCAATCAAACGTGCGGTTGTTGTTTTGCCATTAGTGCCCGTTACTGCAATCACTGGGATACGTGCATCGTCACCCTGGATGAACATATTGTCAATAATGGCCTCACCTACTGCACGCCCTTTACCGAAAGATGGTTGCAAATGCATACGCAAGCCGGGAGCGGCGTTAATCTCAATAACACCGCCGCCTTGTTCCTCTAATGATTTCATGACATTGTCGCAGACAACATCAATTCCGCAAATATCCAATCCGACGACTTGTGCAGCAGCAACCACACGGGCTGCCAACTCTGGGTGAACATCATCAGTGACATCAGTCGCTGTTCCGCCAGTTGAAAGATTGGCATTATTGCGCAAAATTACACGTACCCCTTTGGCTGGAATAGAATCTGCTGTCAATCCTTGTGCTGCTAAATGTGCTAGAGAAATTTCATCTAAATGTATCTTAGTTAATGAAGTGACATGACCTTCGCCACGCATTGGGTCGCGATTGATTTGCTCTACCAACTGCCGAATGTTGTATTTTCCATCGCCCGTCACTTGCGGAGGATCACGGCGGGCAGCGGCAACTAGCTTATTGCCCACAACCAACATGCGATAATCGTACCCAGGAAGATAACGCTCAACCAGAACATTACTACTGAATTCCGAGGCAATCATAAAGGCAGATTTTACTTGCTCAGCATCAGTAAGATTAACCGTCACTCCCTTGCCCTGATTACTATCTTGAGGCTTGATAACTACTGGAGTGCCTATTTCACACGCTGCGATCCACGCATCTTCCGCACTCCTTACATTTCGCCCCAGTGGAACAGGAATACCTGCGGCATGTAACAATATTTTAGTAAGCTCTTTATCTTGCACGATGGATTCGGCAACTGCACTAGTCATATCACTTTCGGAAGCTTGGATACGGCGTTGCTTAATACCCCAGCCAAACTGAACCAAACTCCCTTCAGTTAAACGACGGAAAGGAATGCCACGTGCAACCGCAGCTTGAACAATCGCACCTGTACTCGGTCCTAAGCGAATATCCTCATTGAGTTCACGCAAACGATGCACAGCATCATTTAAATCGAATACAGTGTTTTCAATAGCTGCTGTGCATAAAGCTTGTGCTAACTCAAAAGCTAGCCGACCAACTTTCTCTTCACTGTACTCAACTATCACTCGATAAGTATCTACTTCCGGTGTCTTAACTGTATGGCTGAAAGTGATCGGACAACCGGCTTGTACTTGCAATCCGAGTGTAGCAAACTCAAGTACATGAGCCATTGTAACCACTTCATGGTAACCAGCCGGCTGTAGTGAAGAAATTTCTGGAAAGCGCTCACGTAATCGTGCCTCAAACCCAGGTATGGCAGTAATATTATTTTCTGATCCACTACAAAATATTGTGGCTTCAATAGATGTATGTTGACTCCATAAATTGGGGCCGCGCAGTGCTCTAATTCGTAATAATTTCATAGCTTAATTCCTCGAGTTTGTAGTCCGATTTGAAATTTCTCATTTCCGGGCTTATGCTTTTCTTGATCAAATCCGAATGTTTCAATACCGATTCGTATCAGATCTGGTTCAATACCTAATGCCCATGCTGCTCCGATAGCGGCCAGCACATTTTCTATTTCTTCAACACTATGCTCACCTACCGCTGAAGGTATTTCCTCCAGCTTTATCAGGGGCAATTCATTGGAACCTGTAGCCAGTGAGATAATTTTATTACGTACAATCACTGCGCGTTTTCCTTGAGTAGGGCCAGTTCCACTACCGCGGTGTTTTACGATGGCAGGTAAATCTGGTTCAATACTAAAGAAAATTACTTCGCCATGGCACAGTTCAGAAATCTCAATCAACATCTCGTCTCGCGCATTAAGAATTGCAGCACCGATAGGCAGTTTTATATGCTTCTCAACATCATCGATAGCTGCCGCTGTAGGAGTAACCACATCTACTTGTGTGCGCAGTACAGTAAAAACTTGCTTGATTGTTTCAATTCCATATCGACCAAAATGACAAGTCGGATCGACATTAGTGATAACACCCACTTGGCAGCTATCGTAAACCAATCCTTCATTCAGAATGGCATCAAAACCATTTTCAAAAACAGCTGCCTCAATCGTCGGATTTAACAGAGTACGATTAATCGCAGCCCAATTGGCGCTATCATTCTTATCGATTTGCCTATAATCCAGATATAACCCGTCACTACATGCCAACCCTGTTTGCTTACCTGAAAGGATGAGCAATCTGGCGACAATATGTGCAACGGCTGTCTTTCCATAACTGCCACTAATCCCTACAATGGGGATACGACCGTTATCCTGATCTGGAAATAGATGATCAACAATTGCTTTGCCAACGGGACGAGGAGTGCCAACCACTGGTTTAATATGCATCAATAAGCTAGGCCCAGCATTAACTTCAACAATGGCTCCGTTTTGCTCATTCAGTGGGCGGGAAATATCGCCGACAACCAAATCAATGCCCGCAATATCCAACCCAATCACGCGAGCAGCTAATGATGCAGTGGCTGCAATACTGGGATGCACTTCATCAGTAACATCAAACGCATGATTACCATTCCGTTGAACCAAAACTTTAGTGCCTACTGGGACTATTGAATCACTTTCATAACCCTGGCGAGCAATTTCAATTTGTGCCGCGCTATCAATACGAATTAGGTTTAACGGGTGATTCTCTGTCGTTCCACGACGAGGATCGGAGTTAATTTGTAAATTAATCAACTCAGCAATGGTTGATGAGCCATCCCCGATCACAGATACCGAATCACCCCTTGTGGCGGCCACAAGTTTTCCACCCACTATTAATAAACGATGTTCAGTACCAGGTATATAACTTTCAACGATTACACCCGTGCCTTCTTCAAGTGCAATGTAATAGGCTGATTCAATTTCTTCCCGATGAGTTAATTCAATGAAAACCCCCCGTCCATGATTGCCGTCACATGGTTTTATAACTACTGGCAAACCTATGTCATTAGCCGCTTCCCAAGCATCTTTTGCACTTTCAACGACGCGCCCTTCTGGAACAGGAACTCCGCAAGATTGCAGCAATGCCTTCGTCAAATCTTTATCTCGAGAAATACTTTCTGCAATAGCTGGTGTACGATCTGTTTCTGCAGTCCAGATATGTCGACTGCGAGCACCATACCCCAATTGAACAAGATTTCCTTTAAGAATCAGCCTGGTAGCAGGGATATTATGTGCAATGGCCGCATCAACGATACAGGCTGTAGAAGGTCCAAGCCAGAGTGAATCCACTAAATCACGAAGATGATTGATAGCTCCTTCCACGTCATATGATGGGTTACTGGACTGCTTAAAATTCATGGCAGCCAACACTAGCTCACGCGCTGAATGTAAAGCTGCAGTTGTAATCTCCGCATGCCAAGCACTCAACGCCACTTTATATACACCGCGAACTGAAGTTTCACGAGCCCTTCCGAAACCGCCCTGCATGCCGGCCAAATTTTGCAGTTCCAATGTAACATGTTCAAGAATATGGCATGGCCACGTGCCTTCTTGTACCCTGCGTAAGAAACCGCCACGTTCTTCATAACTGCAACGATGTTCAATCAATGACGGAAGCCATTGTGACAAACGTTCATAAAAGCCTGGGATTTTGTCGGAAGGATAGTCTTCAAGTTCGCCGATATCCACCGTTGCTTCGAGAGCAGGATAATAAGTCCAAATATTGGGGCCATTTAAGTGCTTAATCTCAAGAAACTTAATATCTTTCGCACTATGGCAATCTTGGTTCGAGCAGTTAGACATAAAATTAATTTTACGAAAAAGATAGTCTATTAACGCTGCTCAAACCAATTGGTTTACAAAAAAGGCAAAATAATTCTCAAACACATTACAGGAAATGATCCAATAGCTTGCGGCTATGGCGATCAAGCGATAAGCGATCACGAATCAGAAAGTGAATACCGTGACTGTCAGCAATCATTAAGGCAGACACCGTTAAGCGCCGGATATCTTCTTCACCTTTGAGTATGAAGGTGGCATCGCCACGATCCGTTTCAACTCGCCAGGTATTGGGTGTGATAAAGCTTGAAACCTTGAGAATTCGTTTTATTTCCGGCATAAATTCTCGACTAACCAATTCAGATTCAATAAGCACTCGATAATCTTCCGGCAAATCGGTTAGTCGATCTATCCATGCTAATTCATGACCATTGGGGTCAATCAGTGCAATACCTTGATCTGGCTCCGTGATCGGAAATGATCGCACGGGCACGACACCTTCTTGCACCAAACCTGACTGATTCGTAAAAACCAAGCGCCCATAGCTATTCCGACTCAACTGATACTCAAGTGTGCTGTTCATTTATGCTCTCCCGTGACACTATGCTCGACAACAGGGGAAACAAATGCTCTATCCTCGGTATCAACATTGCGTGCCTGCGCTTGATACAAGCGATAGTAATAACCTTCATGCTCCATCAATTCGGCATGATTTCCAATCTCGACGATTCTGCCGCGATCAAGAACGATCAATCGATTCGCTTCGCGTAAAGTAGACAAGCGGTGCGCAATGGCTATCGTTGTGCGCCCGCGAACTAAATTATCCAATGCCTTCTGAATATCTTTCTCAGTAGTTGTATCAACTGATGAAGTCGCTTCATCAAGAATTAAAATGCGAGGATTGATTAATAGTGCACGGGCTATCGAAATACGTTGGCGTTCGCCACCCGAAAGCGCCTGGCCACGCTCACCCACCAGTGAATCATATCCATGAGGAAGACGCAGTATAAATTCATGTGCATGCGCAGCTCTTGCAGCAGATACAATTTCCGAGTGCGTTGCATCTGGCTTACCGTAGGCGATATTTTCGGCAATGGTTCCATAGAATAGAAAGGGTTCTTGAAGCACTAAACCGATATGCTTGCGATATTCAGCTATGGTCAATGAACGAATATCATGCCCATCAATCAGAATAGTTCCTTCCGTTACATCATAAAAACGGCAAATCAAATTAACCAAAGTGCTTTTTCCTGAACCGCTGTGCCCCACCAAACCAATCATTTCGCCTGGTTTGATGGTCAAGTTGATGTCACGCGTAATACTACGAGTTCCATAGCGAAAACCAACATTACGTAATTCAATCTGCCCTTGAACAGTGCTGATATGCACCGGATTGATCGATTCCGGAACGCTGGAAACGTGATCTAAGATGTCAAAAATACGTTTTGTGCCAGCCGCAGCTTTTTGAGTCACGGAAACAATACGACTCATTGAGTCGAGTCTGATGTAAAAGCGACCGATATAAGCCAGGAAAGCCGTGAGTACCCCGACAGAAATTTCATCCGTAGATATTTGCCAAATGCCAAACACCCAAACTACTAACAAGCCAATTTCTGTCAATAGAGTAACCGTTGGCGTAAATAATGACCAAATCCTGTTGACACGGTCATTAATTTGCAAATTCCGCTGATTTGCCGAATGAAAGCGCGCAGCTTCTCTTTTCTCTTGTGCAAAGGCTTTCACCACTCGAATGCCTGGAATCGTGTCTGCCAGAACATTGTTGACTTCAGCCCAAATGCGATCCACTTTCTCAAAGCCTATTCGTAGCCTGTCGCGAACCAAGTGAATCAACCAGACAATGATCGGAAGTGGCAAAAGTGTTACGAGAGCTAGCCAAGGGCTGATTGAAATAAGAATGACCGATGTCATCGCGATCATGATGACATCGGTAGCAAAATCCAATAGATGCAATGAAATAAAGAGATTGATGCGATCCGTTTCAGCACCTATACGTGCCATCAGATCGCCAGTTCGTTTTCCTCCAAAATATTCCTGTGAAAGATTAAGAAGGTGCTCATAGGTTGTAGTACGAAGATCTGCGCCAATACGCTCAGAAACCAGTGCCAACATATAGGTTCGTGCCCAGCCTAAAACCCAGGCAAGGATTGCCGCGCCTAATAAACCTGATAGATAGAGCTTGACCAAATCAGTGTTGATTGGTTGACCATTCTGATACGGTATCAACACATTATCCATCAATGGCATGGTCAAGTAGGGCGGAACCAGTGTCGCCGCCGTGCTGCATAGGGTCAAGATAAACCCAATCAGCAATCGCCCTTTATAGGGTTTGGCAAAGCGCCATAAACGTAACAAAGTCCAGGTAGAAGGCGGTGCATGAACTTGCTTTTCACACACAGGACATTCTTCTTGCTCAGCGGATAAAAGAGTAGCGCAAATTGGACATTGCGTCTGCGTGTGACTGGATTTAGACAACTTGCCAGTAAGGTGATAATCAAGCTGATGCATAAAACACTCGATCAATCGACTCACTGCTATGTCATTACCTAACCGGTAACGCCAATACTTTAGTCGCGCATTTGAATCCAACAATTCCAGGCAACCGACTCCGGCATAATCTCGTTGCGTTAGTAACAATCCTTGTTGATAGTCCCATTCCTGCCAGACTCCATCATCTGTCATTTTGGCCATTAAACGCTTGTCGGTTACAACAATAATGCCTTCTGAAAAATGCAGCCGTGCATTCAGATCAGTTTCGAGCCAAGCAAGGACATGCTCATCGTCGGTTAATTGTGACGAAAGATCATTGATCCATGCCGAAGGTACATTATTAAGTGATGAATGAAGGATTTGCTGCATTTATTAAGCTGCAAGAAAAGACATGATAGAATTTCTCTAGAAAAAGGAAACCATTACAGAATGGATTGATCGCGAGATTACTTATAGATAAAGGTTATTCAACGGCATATTTTTATAATTTTGACCCGCTTGAATGAGCGTTCATTCTATACTAGCTAATAATCTTTGATGCCAAGGATCTAGAAATTTTTTCACATCTCTCGATCTATTTTGCTACTCAGAAATCTGCAAATCTCAATGCTCTCCTGAGACTAGATCATGCGTTTGTTGCAGCCTAAATCGTTTTCACAACGACTCACCGAACTCAGATCAGTCATCAGAAAAAAATATAAAATAATCTAATAATCTAAGGAAGTGCTGATTAATTCGCTTTCTTAGATTATACCTTAATTATAATCAATGACTTGAGCGTTAATAATTCTTGAAAATCGAATAAATCGGCGCTTCCCTAATAATCTAACGAAAGTTAAATTACCTCCGGCAGAGCCGGAGGCTTATCGCTGGAGCCCCTCAAAGGGGCTGTTTGCGAGCCGCTAAAGCGGCACCTACATACCCAATTTCAACTGATCATAACGTTCATCTTCCTTTT
>JAGOKN010000098.1 GCA_017994575.1 Nitrosomonas sp. | reverse complement strand
AGTTGCCGTCGCCAGCGTAGTAGAACATCACTTGCGCATGACCTACTCCCGTGAAATCAGCTATCCAGATGGGGTGCTGACCGTCAAGCAAACTGCCGAAACCCGCCGTTTGACTGACCAGGCTCCACTGCAATGGTAATGGTAATGGTGCAGGAGGATAAAGATCGCGTATACCCCTAAGATCATCATCCTGGAGTGTTCGTAACGTGAAATTATCTGAAACCGATGGAAACATAACGGCTCCATTGACAGAAGTATGTTGCAAACCAAGAATATGACCAATTTCGTGTAAAGCAACCGTTTCTATGTCAAATGCGTTATTTACAGCCCCGATACTCCATGCGTGTTCAGAGTCATCGAAGTGAACGGGCTTGGGAAGAGTGTTGGTAATTATTCCACACCCTGGAGGAAAATCAGCATGTGCCAATACTCCGCCTACCATAGAATGATCTGGATCGTTGGCATCTCTCCAATCAATAAGAATGTCAGGGTTAGCATTAATATCAACCTCAGTGAAAGTAATTGGTACAGCGGCTGCCCATGTTTGGAAAGCATTGCGAACTGCCTGAAATTCCGCTTGACCGGCTACATCATTTGTGCCACTGTCGAAAGCGTAAGTAAGGTCTCTACGATCCCAAGCACATCTGGTAACAAATCCAACACCATCCTGCAAATCAGAATGTCCACATCGATGAGTCGTCATCTGCGCACGTGTTGCACTATCGAATTCCCCTGTTGTAAGTAGTCCGTTATATTCTTGATACTTTTGTAATGCCACTGATGTAATAGAGTCTAATTGACCAGATTTAAAGTTCCGCGGCTGTAAATAACCGAATCTTGTGAGAAATTCTTGTACCTTATCTAGTCCTTTCTTTTGTTCGCCGAATGTAGCAAGATCTGCGGCTGCCACTTCAGAAAAAGCTTTTGCGGAAGTTTTAGTCATGATAGCCCTCTCTATTTAGGTTAATAAATTTTGCATGTGTTTCGTCACAAGATTTAATTATGTCTTATGCCCAACACCAAATGCTAGTGGCTCGGATGGCAGGCTATAAGCTCATTCTTCATCCTTCTCTGCGTGGATGTTCAATCTCCCTTCATAAACAGTAAGTATATAAGTGAAGTGGCCGACGCCAAGCTCTCGCTCGCCCACGTAGTCGATCGGCTGAAATTTCATCAGTTTGGAGGCAGCAATCAACGTGACAGTCGAGTAACGGTATGCATTCTTCCAAGTTTGATAGGCTGTCTGGACACCCGCCTTTATGTCGCCGTACTTCTTGCCACCAACGACTACCTCTTTGAAATCAACATCAGAATCGTTTCGCACTCGTATTTCAGTCGTGTGGTTTGTGGTAATCAAGACTATTGCTCCTGCAATTCATCTTCCCTGAGGAGGACTCAAATGATTAGCCTTCTTTATTTCTTCTAGGATGCGAAGGGATCCTCAATTAGCTGTCAAGCGATCCCTAAATAACCTGTGGTCCGTTCAGATCTCGAACGACCTTCGTTCCCTTTTGTGTGATTTAGTCTTTGTCATATCGAATTATCCTTTATTAAAGTAATAAAACAGTCAAAAACTCCCCCCAGTTGTCTTCCCCGCGCATTAGAACATTATTTGTGCACGACTCCCTTCCTTGAAATCAGCTACCCGATAAGGTGGCAATCATTAAGTGGTCGTCAAAACCAGCCGTTAGACCGATCACACGCTATCTCAATTTCTTATTAAGAAGTTTGGATAAGTGGCTATTTTGCGCATTGGCGGAGCAGCTTATTACCCACATCTTCTTAAAGCATTGCAAACAACTTTGAATAACACAGTCTTTGCTGAATTCAGCACATATATAGTCTAATTACCAGAAATTAAAGAGAATATTTACTGTTTATTATTCAATCATAAATTATAAAATAATGCTAGTGTTTAATTGCATTAATTCGATACAAATTCTTTGAGTAATAAGATAATATAAAACAAATAGTTATTTTGGAAAATAAAATTCCTTATTTTTGCAATTAGACACTAGATATTTCGTGTATTTCGTATAAACCTGAAAGAAAATCTCTTTAAAAATATAACCGTTAAACCGGTGAGGATGATTGCTGAGATATATATGAGTAAAACATGTTTCAATAATTTTCTCTGTGACTTTTATCACGTGGTATATAAAATTTGTGAAATGAAGGAATTTTCTTCTTTAAAACATAGTGCAATAATCTGCCAGTTGCTCCCAATATTTTAGAACGGGAATTTTCTGTTAGCACGCCTAACAAAGTATAGGTCAGTAATATCACCTATATATCTGCTTATGAAGGTTGGTTGTATTTTGCTGGAATAAAAGATCTATTTAATGGCGAGTGGGCTATGCCATGAATGAGAGAATGACAAAGAGACTGGTTATACAGGCATTATTTCGTGCAACTGCAAGTAAACATCCGGATAAGGGGCTAATTGCTCACTCAGATCGAGGTGGCCAATACTGTGCGCATGATTACCAGAATCTATTACAACAATTTGGTATGATCGCTTCCATGAGCCGTAAAGGTGATTGCTATAATAATGCTCCGATGGTAAGCTTCTGGGGAATACTTAAAACCGAACTGGTGCATCATCGGAGATTCAAAACACGGCAACAAGCCATTCGGGAGATTACCGAATATATCGAAATCTTCTATAACAGGCAGCGTAAGCAGGAAAGATTAGGTTATCTGTCACCAGCACAATTTACGCAGCGATACTATGCAAATCTAGCCGCTGCTTAAACACATGGACTCCATTTTGACAGCACACCTCAGTACTACGGGCTTATTCTCCTGGTCAATTTAAACCCAACGCCAACAACATAATCGGTTATATCAGATGGGTTGCCATGACCACATTATTTTTTGCAACAGAGCCCACAATCCCTATTACGAACGGGCAAATCCGATAATCTGTTCCTTATTTTCGTAAGATTCAATTTCCACACCGGTGCCTTTCAGTCTATCTATGCTGTCTTTATAAGCGTGGTATCGATTGTTGTCGATATCTTCCGGACCTCTGACAGTAAATAATACCTTGCCAGGCAGCCGTTTACGTCGCTTGAGTTCTTCAATTCGAGAACGCCATAGATTTCCGTGATCAATTATCTTGCTAGGTTTTTCTTGAGCAAGATTTAATGGCTTGATGATCTTTACTGGCCTATTGTCAACTTGCTCAACAAAAGGAAATACCGCCTCATACTCATCGTCACCTACAGCTAATCGTTGGAAACGCTCGCCAATGCTGGCTTGAGATAACCACTTGCGGATACCTTTCTCAAGACGAGTTTCAATATACTCCTTGGTCACAAAATTTCGCTCAACATAGTACGAAAAAAGTTCATCGAGTTTTTCTTTAGGATTTTCCGCTAAGACGATACGGGGTTCGCTAAAACGGACAATATTTTCCCGCGGGCGAATGAGCTCAGCAAAGAGTTGCTGTGCGAAATTCACATCATTAACCTTAAGTCGTCGATCGAAGCCATGCGCTTTCAGTACTTGATGCAGACGTTCAAGTTCAACTTTGAGCACATGGATTGCTTGGGTATAGAGTTTCCTATCCAGCTCTTCAAAAAATCGGGTAATGCGGCCATAACGCTGCGTTTCTAGCTTAGAGGCAAAATAACGCTGTTTGGAAGCCATCATTACAATACCCACATTGGCAAATTCACCCGTTTCAATGAAAGGGGAAAAGCGAACAATGGTATATTGGCAGGCGATTTTATTCATGGGACAGTCCAGAAGCCGTTTTTTTGGTACTCTTCTAACAATTTATAGGTGTCATCCAATGAAAAATTCACAGGCACCGTCATTTCTACATCCGCAAAGAACCATTCTTTTGGTAGGTTATTGCAAATTTCTGGCCAATTATTCAAGGCCAAAGAGAACCGTCGATTATAGTCTTGGTGGCGAAGCATGTCACCAAAAACCCGCTGTCTCTGAGAACGAAATATATGAAGCTCATTGAAAGTACTGGGATCAAATGTAGCATCAAAAGCCTGATTGTGATCGATCACTATCAACTCCTGATCTCCAGGATTCCAGAATAAATTGGGATTCCCGCCTTCTTCCGTTAGAAGACGGTCACCGTTTCGTATCCACCAATCAAAAGCCAAGACATCCTGTTGAAGTTGTTCAGATACCTCATTTACGGCTGATACGTTGAGTTCCATTACCTCTTGTCGTTGGGAACCAAAAGCAGGCCCTGATCCTAAGTCGGAGAGATCGAGTGTGAAGTTCAATTCCATCAATTCTTCCGGCACTTCCACGATGTCAAATGGCGCAATCGGTAAGCCGAGGACCAATCCGAGATTGCCAGCAACCCATTCACAGATTTGACTACGTCGGCCAGCGCCAATTCCCTTGACGAAATAAATCTTATCGTTATCTCCCCTACAAATATAGGGTTGCGTGACACCCTGCTCGGAGCGACGAATAACCTCGATGATCTGTACCGTCATACGCGAGAAACCTTAAGTCGTTTGTTCACAGCTCTCCTTTGAACGCTTTATTCAATAGAGAAGGAAATAAAGCATCAAACTCGACCTGGTTGTCGGCCTGAGCCTGTTGAATGGCTGCAACTTGAGCTTGTATACGGTTGAACCAGAGCTGTTTATTGTAGGGCGGGATGGGGACTTCGATCTTTTCCAATTTCCTTACACTAAGGGTCCGGTTACGAGCAATTGTTGCCGGTGATGCCTCGACAATCCTCTGGAAGCCTTTTCTTGTTTGAAAGTAGAAGCCAAGAAAATCGGATGTTGCAACGCCTTCTATGGGTACACAGGTTATAAACCGATGAACACCAATCCGTCCTTCATCCTTTGGTTGGGCAACTGCGATGGCTCCTTCCCATGCCATAATATTGCTGAATATCAAATCCCCCGGTTCGATATGGAACATCTTTTTATGAGCAATCTCTGTACCCTTTGATATGCACTTGAAGAATGTACCCTTATGAAACGACCGTACCCCCAGTTCTGGGTATTCGCTCTCTAGTTCGATTTTTACCGGACGACGGATAATGGGAGCGACCTCAGCCATGGGACGATACTCCGCGCCTTCAATGATTTGCTGGAACGTGCTGCGCAGCATGGCCTGCGCGTCGGTCTGGATCGCCTGCCGCAGTTGTCTGGCTTCATTAATCTTTGATACAAGGGATTCAATCTTTGCGACGATGCGGCGTTGTTCGTTCAGAGCAGGGAGTTCAATTTTTAGAGCATTAAAAAAATCCTCCTTGTAGCGATTACGTGTCCCCGGTGTAGAACCGGTACAATCTGCTTCGACAATCTTTTGTATGTGAGGCAATCCGAACCAATAAACCAAGAACTTCGGCTCGATGCGTGAATTGTTAAGTTTGAACAGCGGAAACTCATTCGAAACATAACAACCATCCATATCTTCCGGAATCAGTCCGAACGAACCTTGCCATGCGAACAAGCGGCTATAGATGAAATCATCGGCTTGCACACGATTGAGCTTCTGTGCTGAAGTTTCCGAACCTTTTTTAGTTTCGCGCACAAAAGGTCCTCCAATTTTTGAGCGCATACCAAGCAGTCGGTATTCGACATCCGACAAAACCGATTCAAAGCGATCGAGTTGCTGGGTCAAGTCGCCAAGGGATGTAGTCACACTTCCATTCATTGGCTAGACTCGTCCAATAACGACTGCATATTTTCAATAATCAGCATCACTCGCCGTTCTTTTTCTAGCATATCTGCAATCAATTCTTCCGGCGCCCGATGTTCTAGCGCTTCCAGACTGTTTGGATTTTTGATGTCGAGATTGGCTGCGAGCAATTTACCTGTTTCGTCATATTTCAATATCTCCGCAGCGTTTACCTTCCAGGCATTTGAGTTTTCCTTGCGCTGCTTCCACCATACCAAACAATCATCGAACTCTGCATACTCCATAGGTTTGGTTTTAGTGTATTTCTTTCGACCTTCTGGCGGCGATATCTGGTAAAACCAAATGTCGCTGGTCGAACCGGAACGATCGAAGAAAATCAGATTGGCGGGAATATTGGTATAGGGAGCAAAAACGCCCTCAGGCAAGCGCACAATGGTGTGCAGATTGTAGTTCTTGAGCAATTCTTCCTTGATGCGAGCGGCGACGCCATCTGCGAACAAGATACCATTGGGTACCACCACGGCAGCACGCCCACCACGATCACTGCCTTTCCCAGGCCGCCTCAACTTGCGCATAATGAGCTGCAGAAACAGTAGTGTCGTTTCAGCAGCTTGCATATCATCGGGAAAGTTACCGAGTATGCCCTTCTCCTCCTCTCCTCCAAAAGGCGGATTGGTCAAGATTACATCCACCCGATCTTTGTCACCGATTTCGCGTAGCGGGAAACGAAGACTATTGTCTGGATCGATACGCGGATATTCTAGTCCATGGAGCAATAGATTCATCTGCACCAGCAAATAAGGCAAGGGTTTTGCCTCGCCACCATAGAGACTGTTGTTTTGCAGGATTTCGCGATCTTCGACAGTGTGGCACTGTTTCTCCAAATGACTCATAGCCTCGGCTAGGAATCCTCCGGTGCCGCAGGCTGGATCGAGAATGGATTCACCTAATCTGGGATTAATCACTTCCACCATAAAACGTACTACTGGCCGAGGTGTATAGAATTCACCGGAATCACCTGCCGCATCGCGCATCTCGCGTAGCATGGTTTCATAAAGGCGACTGAGGGTATGCATCTCATCCGAAGAGTTGAAATGAATGCCATTAATCTTATCAATTACATCACGTAGCAGGTAGCCATTAAGCATGCGGTTTTGCAGACCTTTGAATACGGTTGCAATCACGTCGCGCCGGTCGCCGCCATTGGTGCCCTGGAGATTGCGCAAGTAGGTGAACAGACCGGGGCCTTCGCTACCATCCGGCAATGTAGCCTGCTCCTGATTAATGAAGGCGATCAGTTCATCGCCGGTGATACTTCCTTCCACTGCCGCCCAATCACGCCAACGGTAGGGCGGTTTGATGGCTGGTTGAAACGGTTTGCCTTCAAGCACGGCCTCGGTCTCGCGTAGCTGCTCCAAGTCGTCGAGAAACTTGAGAAACATTATCCAGGTGAGGATAGGCAAGCGATCCAAGTCACCGGAAAGGCCCTTATCCTTGCGCATAATCTGGCGAGCGGATTTAATAATACTGCCCAATTGCTGGGCAGTTGTCATAGGTTGTTCTATTTTTTTCTTACTTGTCATTCTGTTTTTTTACACGGTTATTGGGTGTAGATCATTTTTTGAAGGCGATCCACCGCTTGTTTCATCTGTGCTGCACCACCAAATAGGCTGGCGATCTCCATTACATTACCGTGTTTGGATATGGGCGGCACTTGCAAAGTATCGGGAATGTTGAATTGGCTGGGACCGAAATCGGTGTACTTATCGAGAAGCGCGGCGAGTATCTCTCGTGCCTCCAGTCCATACTGGTCGAAGAGATCAGGCTGATTCTTGCGCAGATAGTCGGCGCGTTCTTTCCTTGTCCGTAGCGGAGTATTGAAAGCAAGGTGACAAAGTAAGTCGAGTGGATCGACGGCAAACTTCCCTGTTGCCTCCGATAGTTCCTTTAATGCTATACCACGCTCTTCCAGCTCCAGGATCACCTTTTCACGTTTGAGGGGATCAGCCCAGCTATCTTGCAGTTCGTCGGAGGAGGTAAACAAAGTGCGAACCTTTTCGCCTGCATAGTCGGTAAACTGCACGACACGAAGTTGATTGCCTTCCGCGTCCAATTCGTAGACCAAGTGAGCTACGATCTCGACACGCCCACCGTCCGCATAAAACTTGCGTGGCTCACCAACTTCTCTGCCACCTTCACCCGGTCCAGCGGTTGTCTCAGTTCCGTATTCACTTCGATCCTCGGCTTGGACTTCTCCCTCTGTTTCTTGAGTTAACACTTCCGTTTTGGTCTCATAACCCTTTTCGTCGATAGTAATCTCTTCTTCGATCTCTGGAAAACCATCGAAATCGGGATCAGCAAAGTTCTGAGTGGCCGATCCTGTGTAGTCGATGATGTTGAACCAGGTTTTGCCGTAATCTTCACGCATGCGGGTACCACGCCCGATGATTTGCTTAAACTCGGTCATGGAATTAACAACGCGAGCCAGTACCACATTCTTGCAAGTAGGTGCATCAACACCCGTGGTCAGTAACTGTGAGGTAGTGAGAATGATCGGACTGATGGTCTCCAGTTCCTGAAAACGGCTTAGGTGCCCCTTGCCGACCTTGCCTTCTTCCGAAGTGACACGAGCCACGTAGTCTGGGTATTTCTGCACCAGGTCTGTGTTGAGATTGTTTAGGGCACGGCGCATCTCGTCGGCATGTTCCTGATCGACACAAAAAACGATGGTCTTGGCAAAACGATCCGTGCGCTCCATGAACTTAGCAAGATGGCGAGCTATGGCTTCTGTGCGAGCGCGCAAAGCGATAATGCGCTCGAAGTCTCGGGTATGATATTCCCCGTCGGGAATCTCCCGACCGTAACGATCAACTTCACCTTTGCTGGGTCTCCATCCGGCAGCATCGACCTGAGTGATTACCCGGTGAACTCGGTAAGGAGCAAGAAAACCGTCGTCGATCCCTTGCTTTAGGCTGTAAGTATAAAGTGGATTGCCGAAGTATTCGTAAGTATCGCGATTGTCCTCGCGTAGTGGGGTGGCAGTCATGCCTAATTGATAGGCTGGCTCAAAATATTCAAGAATTTCTCGCCAATTACTGTCGTCTCTGGCACTGCCACGGTGACACTCATCCACGATAATGAGATCGAAGAAATCTTTTTGATACTCGCGATAGAGACCGGGGCGACGGGAATCCTTGGCAATGGCTTGGTAGATGGCAAAGTACATCTCTCGACTTTTGATTGCTTCACCCTCGATTTTGTGACGAGCATCGCCGAAGGGGGCAAAAGTTTTATCTTTTGGATCATCAACCAATACATTTCGATCTGCCAAAAACAGGATACGGGGCTTACGATGAGCCGCTTCACGGTTCCATCGAGCATTCCATAGCTTCCAACTGATCTGAAATGCCACTACAGTCTTGCCTGTACCGGTCGCCATAGTTAGTAAATTGCGCTTCTTGCCTTGCAAAATAGCCTGCACGGCCCGATTGATAGCAATCTCTTGGTAATAGCGTGGGATATGTCCAGGAATGTGGTAATAGGGCGTCAACAATTTGTTCGCTATTTCGTCTTCTATTCCTTGATTAGCCTTTAGTCGGGAGAAGAGTTCTGCTGGTGACGGGTAGGCGATAAGCTCTGATTCTTGCCCAGTTAAGTAATCAAACTCAATGATCTGGTGACCGTTTGTGGCATAGGCAAACTTCAATCCAAGAATTTCGGCATATTCTTTTGCTTGCTGCATGCCTTTGCCAGGTGGATCGGACTCAGGCTTTACCTCAACTACGGCTATTGGAAAATCCCGAGTATAGCGGAGTAGGTAATCGGCTCTTTTCTGTTCTCGGCGGCGAACAACATTACCTCGCACCTCCACACGACCATCGGTAAAGATTTTTTGTTCAGTGATGGAATGTGGATGCTGCTCCCAGCCCGCCCCCCTAATTCTGCTGGTAACATAGACACGACAAGTATCCGCTTCATTCAATGGCACTCATTATTCCTTATGAATTATTGCCTGTTGCTTGTGGTTCAGAAAACGTTACATCATTAAGTTCATAGCAGTCGTCTTAACGACTCACTATATTAATATATGGGTTCTCACCAAAATGAATCATTTATTTTAATATCTCTATCCAGTCTATAAATGTACCGTAATATCCAACATAATCCAATTGGATCGATTATTTACTGATGGGGTTTGTAAGCCGGAACCCTCGGAATTTTTGAAGTTAGCTTCTTCAAACGAATAACGAAGTACGCTAAGGCTGAATTGAGGCAGGAATCCATCGGTATAGAGCCCCAAGATTCTTGGCTAAATCCCAAGGGGGGATACCCCATTAGCTAAAAGTTTCTTGACAGATTCTATCTGCTGTCGGTCATCTGGCGTTTGCGTCTCCCTTTACGACCAAATTGTCTGGCGATTTCCAATCCAATCCTGCACGGGTACGTTCGATTGTAAGCTCTCGTTCCATTTCAGCCAGATCTTAAATCAGTTTTCGGAAAGATGGATGATAAATTGGTGATGCTATTTCCATATTTGTAACGGTAGCTTAGCCTTAACAGTGGTTGCATTGACCGGTAATGAAGCAAACAAAATAATTGTAACGAAAAAACGCAGCCACATAATCCCGCCTATATAGGAAATACAATGCATATGGCGATCCTAAAAGCAATTCATTGAGGATTTAAATCCTTCTGTGTATTATATTTAGGAGAAAAATACATATAATTCTTAAAAGTTATTGATTTTTCACATTATACCCTGCTAGATTACCATCCACTTCTTAAACCACTAATAGGGCATCCCCATGAACAAGACTGAACTGATTGACGCCAT
>JAGOKN010000097.1 GCA_017994575.1 Nitrosomonas sp. | reverse complement strand
AAACCAATGCGCGTGTAATGATTCACATCAGCCGGACCGTCTTCGATATGTGCCACGTCGCGCAGGTAAACCGGACGACCGGCAACACTTTTAATGATGGTGGCTCCCACTTCTGCCGCAGAGCTGAAATGCGGGCCCGCTTCCAGAAAAATTTCGCGATTGTCGCGTTTAAAGCTGCCCACTTGCAGATTGACATTGGCATGCGTGAGTGCCTGAGTGATTTCAGCCAAAGTGATTCCCTGTGTGGTCAATCGTGACGGATCGGCATAAACCGAAACCCGGCGTTGTTCACCACCAACCACCCAACTCTTGCCGACATCGCGAACACTTCTCAGGGAAACGATCAATTCGTCGGCAATGCGTCGTAATGCCATGGAATCATCATCATTATTTTGAGCCGACAGTGTCATTAACACGATAGGAACGTTATCGATTTCAACGGGAGTTACTTTCCACTGAGTGACTCCGGAGGGAATAATATCTTGATTAGCCAGGATCTTGTCCCAGGTTTTGATCAAGCTATTGTCGAAATTCTCACCCACAAAATATCGGACAGTGACCACTGCTGTGCCGGGCTTGGAGACGGAATACACGTATTCGACTCCTTGAATTTGCTTGAGTAAAACTTCCAGTGGTGTAACCGCCAGTTTCTCAACTTCTTCACTTGAAGCGCCCGGATATTCAATCAGCACATCCATAACAGGTACCACGATCTGTGGATCTTCTTCCCGTGGGGTCAGGATGAGCGCTACGGCACCAGCCAGTAGCGAAATAATTAAAAACAGAATCGAGAGTTGTGAAGTGGTGAAAGCCTTGACAATCTTTGTCGTCAAACTAGAGTGGGAGTTATGCTCTTGCGGGGCGCTCATTATTGCGTCTGCTGCTGTGGATGGGTGATGATCGTCTCACCAGCACGTAAACCAGAGATCACTTCAATCTGGTCGTCAAAGGTTTTTGCTGTTCTGATATGGCGCATCTGCGTCCGGCCTTCCGACCATATCTGCACGACTTCCAGTTGACCGATGTGTTGAATTGCACTGGCGGGAATCAATAAGGCTTCATGTTGATCACAAGCCTGTTCTAACCAGCCAAAATACCCCGGCTTTAAACCTTCTATGGCAGGTAGTGAAATCTTGATTAACTGAGTGTGGGTTTGCGAGTCAATTTCCGGACTGATTTCATTAATTTGGCCAGCGATTTTTTGATTCAGGGTATCGATGTGTACAGTGACGCCCATTCCAATATGATAAGAATCGGCACAACTGCTGGGTACATCAACTTCCAGCCTTAATCCTTTGACAAGTTGTATGCTTACTATGGGCACGCCGGGCAATCCCATGTCACCGGGTTGTTGCAGGCGTTTAACCACGATACCGTCAAAAGGGGCTAACAATAATGTGTCGGCAAGGTGAGTTCTGGCTTCACGAACAGTGCTTGTTGCCTGATTAACCCGGGCTTGGGCGGCTTTTGCTCGGGCGATTACGGCATCGAAATTTTCGCGTGTCGCCGCCTCTTTACTGTACAAACTGCGGATACGCCCTTCATCTGCCATGGCGCGACTGGCTTCGGCGGTTGCTTCCGCCAGCGCAGCCAGCGCTCTTTGTTCCTGCGCTTTAATATCACGTTCATCCAGACGTGCAATGAGATCACCGCGTTTAACTGCGTCGCCGGCATTAACCTTAATCTCGATGATTCGCGCAGTCATTTTCGGTGCGATACTGGCAACGGTTTTTGATTTTACCGTCCCTGGCCAAGCCATTTTATTGTCAATCAGTTTTTTGATTACAGTGGCCGTGTTGTGCATGGGCGGATCTGACTGGTTAGCTTGCGGATTCAATCCTGGCGATACTTTATTGACAAAAGTCCCTTGCATATACAGCAGCAAAAGAATCAAGACTAAAACTACGGCAATCAGTGCGGTGATTCTTTTGATGTGCGTGCGTTGAGTGTGTGGCATGAGAATCCCTTTATTTCCAATCGCCGATTGCTTTCTTTAATGCAGTTTCAGCGTTCAAAGCATCGTAATGGGCTGCGATAGAATTGGATTGCGCTTTGTTTTTGGCAACCTCAGATTCTATGTAGCGGGTAACGGTAACCATGCCGGCGCGTCGTTCTTCATTGACCAACCGGAGAGCTTCATCAGCCGCCCGTACGGATGCCTCGGTAACGCGCAATCGGGCCAAAGCCTCTTCAAGCTTTAAAAAGGCGATTTTTACTTCTTGCTCAATGGCCAGTCTGGTTTTGCGCTCTGTTTCACGCATTTCTGCCAATTTTCGTTCGGCAGCGCTGATGCGTTGTTTGGTATTAAATCCTGAAAACAGATTCATTTCGACGGCAACACCGACGGTTACGTTGTCTCTTTGGCCGGAAAATCCCGGGTGTTGGCTATTTTGACCGTAGCTGACGAAAGCATCCGCTTTCGGCAAATAAGCCCCTTGCTCGATTTTTAACTGATGCTCCCTGATTTGTACTTGCTTGGCCGCTGCCTTGATTTCCGGGCGCTCCAACAAGGCAAGTGCAAGCAAATTGCTAAACGAGTCCGTCAGCTTAGGTTTGGTTAATATGGAGGAGGGCGATAAAATGGTAAATGCTTGATTGCTTGGCAGTCCCAATAAGTTAGCAATACTGGTTTTGGATAGCTCACTACTATTGGCCGCTCTGATTTCAGCATCCTGCGTTTCCGCCAATTTTACTTCCAGTGATAATACATCGGATTTAAGGGTGGTTCCCGCTTCGTATCTGAGTTTTGTTTGATTCAATTCACTGGTGATGGCGACAATCGAATCTTGTGCAACTTTTTGCGCCTCCAGTGCTGCCAGGTAGGTGTAATACGAGATCGTCACAGCCTCAATCAAGGCATTGTGCACTGATGAGCGTCCAAATTCAGCTGCGTCGATACCCAGTTCAGCGGCTTTGCTATGATGATAATCTTGCCCGCCTCGAAAGAGTGATAGTTTTCCTACGATTTCAGGGCGAAAGTTTTGACGATAACCAGGGTTGTTAATATCCTGAATGGAATTCGCATTAAAATCGCGTTGCGACAGGATCATGGAAAAAACCTGTGCCGGATTGTTGGAATGTTCATAGCTAGCTCTGGCGGTTATTTGCGGATAAAACGCGGACAGAGCGATGCCCAGTTGAGCTTCTGCATGACTGATGCGTTCAATTGCAATTTGCAAATCAGGATTATTGGCCAGTGCGTGATCTACAGCTTGCCTTAATGTGAACGATAGGAGAGCTAATTTTTCCTGTGATGTGGGTGTGGTGGCATTCTGGAAAGCATGATCCGCGCCTAACGATAAGTTCGATAGCATCAGTATCGGTACAATTATCGATAACAGACTAAGCGCCAGTTTGTCTTTGGTTGTCTTGAGCATATCTTTACGTATGTTGAACAGGCTGAGTATCATCTCTGCCGTTTCATAAATCATCACAGAGCATTGATAAAACCATCTGCTTCCGTGTTGCCATTTGGCTTTGCCATCAGCAACACGGCACCTAATAGAATAGGGCGCTAGCTTATTAAGGCGGTGTACTTCAATTGCGCGCAATCAGAAAGCGCTGCCCGGTTTAATGCCTAATTTTTTAAGAATCATGGCCATCGGACAAAATCCGCTAAATGCCGACTGCAACAAATTAACTCCTACAAAGGCAGTAAACCATAGCCAGTTTTCAGAATGAAAATGTGCCAACAATAAACTGGCCAGAATAAAACTGCCGGCAACGGCAAGCACTGCTCTATCAATAGTCATTTTATTCTCCTTTGTCTTTTATCCGAGTGACACCCAAGAGTTTAAGTAATAATTTTTCATAATAAGGCTCACTGATGCCTTTGCGTATTTTACGCATGAAATATTTCTCGAAACCAATTTTAGCCAGATGCACCCATTTGCCTTCTGCCGACCAAGTCGTGTTGCGTGGTGGAATCTGCGGCATGGCCAGAAAGGCCACGCCGGAGTCGCCAAAATCAGCTAAGCATAGAGCATTCCATGTTGCTTTGTGTGTCGGTTCTTTGCAATTCAATTCATCGGCAATATTATGCGCGGTGGCGGTTACCATCGATTCGATCATATAGCCTGTTTTGGGCGCTCCAACGGGCAGTGGCGTTTTTTCAATGGGTGGTATGGCAATGCAAACACCAACGGAATAGATGTTTTTGAAGGTTTTATTTCGTTGATATTCATCCACCAAAACAAAACCACGCGCATTCACCAAACCTTCCGCATTGACATGACGCACTGCATCAACACCCGTGAAAGCGGGCAGTATCATTGAGTGCCTAAAGGGTAATTCATGTTTTTTCTTATCTTTGCCATCTTCATCCACTTCAGTGACAAAGATTATGCCCGGTTCAATTTTGTCGATCTTGGCATTCGTTATCCATTTGATGGTCTTGTCGCGCAAAGCGCTTTCCAGCAGGCCTTTGGTGTCGCCAACCCCACCTAAGCCCAAATGACCGATATAAGGCTCCGAGGTCACGAAAGTCATGGGTACTTTGTCACGGATTTTCCGGTTACGTAATTCCGTTTCAAGAATCATCAAGTATTCATAGGCAGGGCCGAAACAGGAGGCTCCCTGAACCGCCCCGACGACAATCGGCCCAGGGTTTTGCATAAATTGATCGAGATCTTCCGCGGCGATGGCGGCGTGATCAACATGACAGACAGATGAGGTATAGCCATCCGGGCCCAGGCCGGGAATTTCATCGAATGCCAGACGCGGACCAGTGGCAATGACTAGAAAATCGTAGGTAACAGTTGAGTTATCAGCTAATTGAATTAGGTTATTTGCCGGATCAATTTTGACGGCTGCTTTTTGAATGAACTCGATGCCAGTCTTTTTCATCACTGGCGCTAATTCAATTTTCAAATCTTCTGGTCTGCGCCACTTGGGGGGGACCCAGGGGTTTGATGGGACAAAATGAAAAGTAGGCGTATCTGAAATGACGGTGACATCGTGTTTTTTTCCGACCATTTCTTTCATCTCGAAAGCCATGGGGACGCCGCCAATACCTGCACCTAAAATTACAATACGAGCCATGCTAGTCTCCTTATTGAACAGTCATTATCTGCCGGTTTTGCCGTACACATCTACACATGGCTTTAGTTGAATGCGAGCATGCGTTAGTGTTGACAATGCACTGCTATTCGATGATTTAACTCAGCAATTCATTCATCTCCGTTACTGTGCTGAACTTTTTGCAAGTGCTCCGGTTAGAAGCTAATGAATTTCGCATCCGATCGGGAGGTATGTTGATGCAGATCATTCATTCCTCCAAAAATAGCATTCTGTACCAGCATATTTTCACTGATGGAACGCACCTCAGCGCAAGGCTTACAGACAAGTACCTTGGCATTTGGATTGGAAAACACCTCTGCAAATTTTGCTGGCGGTCCGAAAGGGATC
Source organism: Nitrosomonas sp. (assembly GCA_017994575.1). Lineage (GTDB taxonomy): Bacteria > Pseudomonadota > Gammaproteobacteria > Burkholderiales > Nitrosomonadaceae > Nitrosomonas. The sequence continues at coordinate 5,130 of JAGOKN010000097.1, read as the reverse complement.
ATTTTTTGATGCGTGCCATCGACAGCGATGGTAACTGCATCATGAAACAACATCAGCAGCACGGTATCCCCTGCCTGAAGGGCAGTGGCAGCAAAAACGAATGGTAATGCAGCCCGCGTCACATCGGTCGGGCCCCAAGTCGAAGAAATGACGTAATGCATTGAATCTCCTCATTTAACTAGAGTCTTTAAGTAAAGAAATCGTTTGTCAGCGCAAACCAGTGCAATTGTAGTGAGAGTTTGCGCGGTAAAAGCATGTTTTTGCGAAATATCTGGGGTATATGCCCCAGATATTTGGGATTATTCTTTGCCTTTACTGGTTAGCGAACCTAGAAATGCTTTGACATCATCGATAAATCCAGGTCCGACTTGCCGACCCAGTTGGTGTTTTGCCATTAACCGAATCGCTTCATCAAGTGTTTCAACGGAGCCATCATGAAAATAAGGTCCTGTTTTGGTGATGTTCCTAAGACTAGGTACTTTAAATACCTTTTTGTCAGTTTCAATTCCGGTTACTTCAAATCTTCCCATATCCTTGGTTTCATAAGGCTCAACCAGGCCTATTTTTTTGTAGGAATTTCCACCGATGACGACGCCATTGTGACAAGTGACACATCCCATATGCATGAACTTCGTCAGACCTCTTTTCTCGCTGTCATTCAGAGCGCTTTCATCACCGTTGAGAAAATCGTCAAATCGGGAAGGGGTGAGCAGGGTACGTTCAAAAGCGCCAATTGCCTTGCCGACATTTTTGTATTGGAAAGGATCTTTCTCATTCTTAAAAGCTTCTGCAAACAGGGCTTTATAATCGTCAATTTTTTTCAATTTATTGACAATTGCCGCTTCATTGGGCATGCCCATTTCAACGGGATTCAGAATAGGACCCAGTGCTTGTTCTTCCACATCTTTTGCGCGTCCATCCCAAAATTGGGCGATATGAAGCGCCGCATTTAAGGTGGTTGGGGAATTTCTGCCGCCGCGTTTACCTTCATGGCCGGGTGATGTAGGCTGGCTATCGACACCATAATTATCCAGCCGATGGCAAGAGCTGCAAGCGATCTTGTCGTTAACTGAAAGCTGTGGATCCAGATAAAGTTTCTTACCCAGCTTGATCAATGCTTCATTTTTTTTCTCATCAATGATGGACGCGGGCAGGGGTTCAAAAAATTGTTTTAAGGCATTTTTATCTAGTTTGTGATGACCACCATGCATTCCACCCATGTCGCCATGATGACCGCCTTCGTGCATTTCATTATGGGAATCGTTTTTGGAATCACTTTTCTTCGTGTCAGTTTGATGGTCATGACCACTTTGCGCATAGCTATAGGAACTGAGCATCAATGCCAGGAATATGAATATTTTCATTTCGCCTCCGTTAAGAATCTGAATAAAAAGAACCTCAATTGCTTCTCGTATCTCGTAACATGGCCAAATGATTAACTCGTTGATGAATGATGATTAAAAACCAGCGATTTTTAATCTCTTTTTTCATTCCGGAATGGCAGTTGGCTTGTTCATTGTATACCTAACTTGCATTGATAACAGGCGATATCCGGTATCTATTTTGCTTGGTGAAAAAGCGCCGGCTGATAGAGGGTTTTCCATATGAATATCTCGATTCGCCTCGAATGGCTTCTGTGTAGATGATTTTTTGAGAGTTGGCCACTAAAATGTTCAGCTTAGCAAAAGAGATAGGCTTGCAATCTTGTGATGGATACAATTAACAATTCAGTACAAAAAACTACGACGAATAATTCTATTGAGTCTGAATAGAAATGTCATTTCATCAATTTATTGCTAATAAATAAGGTTAAGTAATGAAAAAAATCGTTATTGCTGTTTGTGTTGGTTTCATCCTGTCTTCTTGTACTTGGGTGAAGGTTACTTCGAATGGCGAAGGCGTGCGCTTGGTGCAATCGGCCAAAGCAGTCGAGCCCTGCAAAAAAATCGGGAAAGTGAATACAAAAGTTGTCAGTGAAGTGGTGTTTAGTCGTGATGCAGAGAAAGTTGCCGGCGAACTGGCGGATCTTGCACGAAATGAGGCTGCTACGTTAGGAGGGGATACGATTGTTCCTATCTCAGAAATCAATGATGGAAGACGCAGTTTCGATGTTTATCAATGTTTTTCAAGCAAAAGGTAACTGGATAACCGATTGATATCGCTATTTTTTCTATTAAAAATGAATTCGCTGTTAGTGCAAGCCGATCCCCATTGTCGTTGCCGATCAATTGCCTATCTAATGGTTTTCCTTATTGGAAAACAATAGTTTCCCCAATATACATCATTGTGTTGGCTAAGATAGTATGCATACATATCGTCTTACTTGGAGTTAATATCATGAGCATAGCATTGAGAAAATATCTTTTAGTTTTACCTGTACTTTCTCTATTGGTCGCTTGTGCGCAACTGAGTCCATTAGACGCACAAAATGCAAATAGCAAAGTAAAGGCTGAACAAGCCGGAACCCACTACGATCACGCTAATTTAGCGAACTATCATGATATTCTGGTCAAGGAAATGGCGGCAAAAGCCAAAGAGAAAAAGCAAGTGCTTGTGGAATATGAAAGCAATAGACATAAATATGGCAGGCTAGGTCAGGATCTGGAATCCCATGCTACGGCCAATATTCGCTATTACGAGCAAGCTGCGAAAAACGCACAGCGGGAAGCAGATTTTCATCGAAAAATTGCAGCAGAATTATTGCAACGTGAATCTGTCAAACCAGCGGCTATTCCCGGCCAACATGATGAGCATGCGATTAAAACAGAGTTGGATGTTTATGCCGGTAATTTATAACTGATTGAAAAAAATAGCTTTGGATTTAATCAGATAAAGAAACATAGTCGCAATATGCGGTAGAGTATTTTTAAAGCGCCCACGGTAAAAGCCTTGGGTGTTTAATTTTTTTTGTACTGGTTCTAGTTATCTTCAATTGCAATCAGCTTGCCATTTTTATTGACTGTTATCGCAATTTTCTTGCCATCAGTTTTTTTGACTTTAGCCTCATCATTGACCGTATTATTTTCTGTTTTCTTCTCAACTTTTAAACTTTCCCATCATTGCATGCGCGGTGATCATTTGTTGCATTTTGGCCGGCACCTGAGATATGACTAAAACAGGAAAAGTGGATTGCAGTGCTGGATCAGAACGCTGCTATGGTCATCTCGGACCTGATTGCGACAATGGATAAGTCTCCTCTCTATTAAAGGAAACAAAATGACTATAAGACCGAAGATTATCATTTCGTCGCTTGACGCTATCAGACTGGAAAAGCTGTTGGAATCACTGCCCGATTCCGTATTCCCAGGCAAAGATGATTTGGAAGCCGAGCTTTCTCGTGCGGAAGTGGTCGATCCTAAAGAGATTCCATCGACTGTGGTGACCATGAATTCAACCGTAAAATTCGAAATCGTATCCACATCAAAAGATTTTTATTTAACACTGGTATATCCCAAAGATGTTGATGCCAATGGCGGCACCATTTCCATACTTGCGCCTGTGGGAAGTGCGTTGCTGGGTCTTTCTCAAGGTGACGAAATTGAGTGGCCGAAACCCGGTGGTGGAGTGCTGCAAGTGCGCATCAAAGAAGTCACTTATCAACCAGAACGTTCTGGTGAGTACCTGCGCTAAATAGGCTTGCGGTGTGCTGGCTTGCTAGCACCGGAATGTGGAAAATCCAGGTCCTGCGGGACTTAAGGTTTTTCTGTTTCGAACAGTATGGCTTGCATGGGATAGCGCATGGGATTTGAACCATGTTCTTTTTTAAACGCTTCCGTCAACGCTTCCACAATTTCATCAGGATTAACGCTGCCGCGGTCTCTAATCTCAAAAAGGACTGGCGAATACACCAGCGCGCGTGCAAAGGCGGATATATCGAGAATATCGTATTCATGACGCTGAATCGAGATTACGATGCGATCAAAGCCAGTATGTATCAGTTGTTCTTTGAGCGGATCAATTTTGTGACAGGAAACGGGATCGAACAGAAATCGGGGCGTATCCGATGGAAAGAATTGCTTTAACACTTTAAAGCTCAAGCTGGCGAATGGATTATACCGCTCCGAATCCCAGACGCGGAACAGGTAACGGCCTCCGCGCCTCAGCACCCGATGCGCCTCCCGAAACGCCGTTGCTTGATCGAAAAACATAATTCCGAACTGGCAAACTACCGCATCGAACGCTTCGTCAATGAACGGCAACGATGTGGCGTCTGCATTTTGGAATGTAACTTGCTCGTTGGGGAGGAATTTTGTGCGCGCAAGATCCATCATCGAGTCGCTGATGTCAATCGCAGTCAAACGAGTGTCTTTAGCCAACAAGTTACGCAAATGCCGGGTGACAATGCCTGTACCGGCAGCAATCTCAAGCACATCGTGGGGTGATTGTTCTGCAATGCGCCGCGCGGTATCTAATCCATAGTGGTCAAAAAGCACCGGGCCCAGATCACGATCGTAAGGAATGACGACCTCGTCAACATAACCTACCATAGCTAATTCTCCAAAAAATGAAATGGATAGAAGAAAAAAGCAACTTGCTCGATTATTAATTAGCTATTGCCATATGTTTGCCCTGAAAGGTTTTTCGCCATTCACTGGGTGTTACATCAAGCCTGTGCTTGAAATGTTGGCGCAGCGACGTGGCAGATTGAAAGCCTACCTGCGCGGCAATGGCATCAATTGGCAAGGAAGTGGATTCGAGCAACTCCTGACTCCGCTGTATGCGCTCAACAATCAACCATTCACCAACAGACATGCCTGTGGCCTTGTAAAACTGCCGCGTGAAAGTACGCCGGCTCATCTTGCTATACTGCGCCAGCTCGTCCAAACCATGCGCTTGATTTAAATGGTTTCTCAAGTAATCCAACAGCGTATTGATTCTGGTGTCTTGTGTTGAAACAGGAATAGGCCGCTCAATAAATTGCGCCTGGCCACCTTCCCGGTAAGGAGGAATCACCATGCGCCGGGCCAGTTTGTTAGCGATCACGCTACCGTAATGCTGACGAACCGTATCCCTCCAACCCCACCACCTACCCACATTCTTTCAACAATGCTTCAATAGCCTCTGGTGCGAACGGCAGCAATTCATCGATCCGGCTGTTAGGCCAGGTGGGGAGTTTATCGAGGGTGTCGG
>JAGOKN010000096.1 GCA_017994575.1 Nitrosomonas sp. | reverse complement strand
ACAACCTACGGTTCAGGCTGTACGCGAAGGGTTACGGCAATGGCCTGCGGGTGCCACCGAGCGTAAGACTCGTTTGTTTGATGATAGGGCAATTGGCATTGCGTTGGATCGCCTGACTGCACATATCATTTTGGACTGATTGCGGGTTTGCAGATTCAACATGTTGTTGAACCGTTTTTTACGTGGGTTTATTAAATTGTTGAGGGAATAGTGAGGAGAAAATAAATTCTTTGCGTGCAAAATTGCATGAATCTGACTACTAAGGGAAATTTAAAGTTATTGATTAATAATCAAGTTGTTATATTATTAACGCCTATTGCTTATAACTTTATCAGTTTTAACGAGCGACTGAGTTCGCCACAAGCTTTAAAGCGGTTAATGAAAGAAATACCTGATTAGAAAGATTCTTCAGCTTGCCGGAGCCAACGTGCCGGGCGAGGCCCGGTAGTGGCTGCAGCGACGAACAGGCGTAGAGGGAGCGCTTCAAGATGGAAGCGCCGGTTGAAACGGTAAACAAACGCACCGAGGTAACGAGTTCCGTATTTGGCGAAATCGAATGCATGATAAGCGCCACCCAGGCTGGTTTTGAGGTTGCCCAAAACCGTATTGATCCAGTTGAATTCTGGCAAATCCTTAGGCTTGCGACCGTCCGCGACGATTGCCCGGTGCTGACAGCCAGCATCAGTAACCCCGGCAAAACAACCCAATCCATCGGAAGTGACTATACAACCTGGCGCGAGGTCAGCGGTAGCCCAGTCAAAAACCGCTTTGCGCGTAAAACCAGGAACCGGTGCCATTTTAATATACAGGGGACGGCCTTCGGCGCTGAGCGAGATCGCCGCCACAAAAGGTACCTTGTTCTCGGAGCCCCGGCCTGCCTTGCCACCAGCCAATTCTCCGCCAAGGTAAGCGTCATCCGCCTGGACATTACCACACAGCGTATACTTGGCATCCCGTTCGAGCATCGCCTATATCAGTTTCTTCTGAATCAGCCGGGCCGTGGGGTAACTCACGCCCAGCTGCCGCTTAAGGTCGAGTGCCGACAAGCCGGTCTTGGCTTGGCTGATCAGATAAATTGCCAAGAACCAAATGCTTAGCGCCAAGTGCGTGCTTTGGAACAAGGTGCCTGCGATCAGAGATGTCTGTAACCGGCAGCACTTGCATTGGAAGTTCTTGTGTTTTCCTACCTTAAGCAAGTAGTAATTCGCGTTGCCGCAGCCTGGGCAGCTGAATCCTTGCGGCCAACGGGATGCTTCCAATGCATCCGCGCATTGCTCATCTGTGCCAAACTGCGCAAGGAATGCAGGTAGGGACAAGCCTGCTTGGAATTGGATACGGTTCATGGCCATGGCAATTTCTCTTTGATGAGTTTGTTTGGGTCAGTATGCGCCTTATAATAGAAAAAATCGGGTTTGGCTGAAGAATCTTTCTAATCAGGAAGAAATATGTTTTATTGGCCAGATTTGATATGAGTGATAACGTAGTCACCATTCGATTTAATAAATACAAAAGTCACGGCATCATTTACCTTGATTCCTTGCATAAGTGCACTATTCTTAACCTTGAAATTCATAGTCATAGCTGGCCATTTTAGGGATGCAATCGGATCGTGTGCAAGTTTCACGATACCCTTATCCATATCAATCGATTTTACCGTTGCTGTACCTTCATGAGACTTTATCGTCCCTTCCTGAGAGTTTGCTGCAGCATCAGCAAGCTGAATGGAAGAAGCTTCCACCTGCTGCAAAGCTATAAATCCTGTCATTATGAATACAGTGCAGAAATTAGATATAAAATACATCACATTTTTCTTCATAGTAGTTTCACCCAATTCTTTAAACAAATTTATTCTGAACAACAATGAGAATTTTGTTGTTGGACAGGGGGACATTTAACGGAGCCATATGAGCAGAACACACAACAATCACCTATTTTAGGCTTAAGCAAGGCGTGACAACTTTTACATTCATAATAGTACTGACATGCATCAGTAGGCATGTTTTCTATTTCTGCATACCCACAATATGGGCAAGTAATCGTAGATTCCAGAATTACAGTTTTCATGATTGCTCATTATATACCCTGAGCCGGTCGGCGGCGCGACCCTTGGAAGTTATGCGGGTTAAACAGATTGTGATTTTTTATCTGTTCGTTGAATAAAGCGAATAGCGCGATTAAAAACTGACATAGCAAGCAACGCCTGAGCAAGCGTTGAAAGCTTATCCGGTGCAGAAAGAAAGGTTTGAAGATTTCGGTATTGCTTAACCAATCGCTTTGCTTGGGAATTAATATGCCGCTCCTCTCTTGTTCTCTTAATACTTGTGTTCATTGGTTATTTCCTTTTATTAGTTAATATGACTAAGTGATTCTTCTATTAATTTCTGATCAAGCATATGTAACGGCTCAATACCAATAACCATAAAGCCGACTTGTAACCCTTCTACTTCGCCTATGTGATTTCTCAGTATGTCCACAACATTGGATAAAGTTCCGTATTCAATGGGCAAAGTATGCCTACCCTTGACCATGGATGACGCAATCACCATGTAAGAATCAAGCTCAATATTAGGATGAATAGGACAAATAACAAAGTTTCTCAGTTTTCTTACATAATCACCATAACTATCGCAATCGACCAGTAAAGCAGTCGCATAATTGCTTTTTTTAGTGAATTGCGACAAAGTAACCGCTAAATCACGATCAAGAGAAGCCAATAATTTTCGTTTTAATGATTTTGACATGATGAATACTCCTTATTTTTTTAGATGATTGTGGCCAGCCGTAAGTAATAGCAGATTCACACATACCAGCCGGAACCATTAAACGCTGCCCTGATTGGCCATAACAAACGCATCCATAGTTTTTAGATGAAAGACAGGCCGAAACACTGGACCAGTCATAATCAGCAGATACGATGGAGTCAAATTTCTTGGTACCAGGTGTGACAGAGACGGGCGCAGGATTAGAGGCCGGTACCGGAGCGGAAACAGGTGCAGGAGTCAAAGCAGTTAATAAGTTTGTTTTTTCAGGTTCCTTTTCAACTATTTTCACTTCTGATTCAGGCTCAGTGCGGTTTTTAGTCACTCAAGCATAGGAATAGTAAAAAAGTGTCAATGTCTGGCGGACATTCTCCAGAACCCCATGAAGTCGTTGTGAATGGTGCTTCAACAACTTTTTCAGTTAAAGGCGTATCGTTGACGGTATCGAATTTTATTTCTAATGGAGTGGGAGCAATTAATCAACGCGTTGCTACGTTTATAGAGCAGCAGGTGCAGGCGGTATGTTTACACTTTTAGATGAATGTAGTGTTTGGCGAAGCGTTCTTTAAAGGGAAATAACGCCGGGTGAAATAAAGAAGCTAACAATTCGATGCCATCAACTAAATAAGTGCTCGGACAGGTAAACAAGTTGGCATCCGCAATATAAACCGCATTATTCTTGACAGCCAATAATTCTTTCCATCCTTCGCGAGTGTTCAGCTGAGATATTTCTTGTGTGGATTTTTCAATATCAAACCCACACGGTGCGACGACTAACACTTCAGGATCGTAAAGCGCAACTTTTTCCCACGGCGTAACAATAGAATACCCCGCCGGGTTTGCCAGCATGTCCACGCCGCCTGCCTGAGAAATTTGATCGGGAATCCAGTGGCCGCAGTTATAGATGGGGTCGATCCATTCCATCACCATCACGCGCTTGAGTGGCGCACGATGAGCGCGTAGCGTGTCGATAATATAGTCAGTACGTTTTTTTAGTTGTGCTAATAAAGCGTGTGCGGCATCTTCTCGCCCTAGCGCACGAGCAATGTTGATGGCGTTGTCATATACATCATTGAGCCGTCGTGGCGTAAGCGGCACTACTAAGGGTTGCTTAGGGAGTTTGAAAATGGCGCGTGCAGCATCACTGGTATCGATTTGGCAGACATCGCACACATCCTGCGTAAAAATGACATCTGGGGCGATCTCTAACAACAGGTTTTCGTCCACGTAATATAAGCTTTTACCTTGTTGTACGGACTCTGAAACTACTTGCTCTATTTCTGCGCTGGTATAGGTATTTCCTTCAATGTGTGAGCGAATCACTTTTGGCTGATCTGAGGGGCACTCAAAAGTAACGCCATGCAAGAATTCATCTAGCCCCATGTGTTGCATCATGTGGGTTGCTGCAGGTAGAAAAGAACACGCTTTCATTTATTATCCTCACTCAGTAGTGTCCGGTTAAATTAGTCGCTAAAACGGTAGAGCCCGGTATTAACGAGCGTTACCGAGAAAATATTTTGGTGCCGATTTGAAATTATATTTCGCTAATTCAGGTTCGAGTAATCTTCAAAAGTTGAATCTTCTGGAGGTGACCTGTGAGTTTCGGAAAAACACTGTTCGCACAACTCATGGAGCTTGTGCCATGGACGAGCTTTGCGAGAATCGTGGCGCGTCATGGCGGAGATTCGCACCAGCAAGGCTGTGGTCAGATTGCATGCCCTGCTGGATTTGCGCGGCAATATTCCGGCTTTCATCTGCATCACCGATAGCAAGTCCCACGAAGTCAACGTGCTGGATCGGGGCTATCTGGATTTCGGTCGCCTGTTCACGCTGCATCAGTCGGGTGCGTTTTTCGTAACTCGCGCCAAACGAGGAATGAACGCACACAGAGTGTACTCGATGAAGGTCGAGCGCAGTGCCGGCATCATCTGCGATTAGCGCATCGTGCGCAATGGTTTCTACATTTCGCAGGACTATCCCGAGCAACTGAGACGCATCCGCTTCAAAGACCCGGAAACCGACAAAACGTTGGTGTTCCTGGCCAACAATACGGTACTGCCTGCACTAACGATCGCCACACCGTACAAAAGCCGCTGGCAAGTCGAGTTGTTCTTCAAGTGGATCAAGCAACATCTGCGTATCAAACGTTTTATCGGCAACAGCGAGAACGCGGTCAAAACGTAAATCTGGCGTACCGTCGCCACTTATGTGCTGATCGCCATTGTCAAAAAGGAGCTTCAAATTGATGCCTCGCTCTACACTTTGCTACAGATTTTATCGGTCTCTGTTTTTGAGAAAAATCAGTTGCTACAAGCCTTACAAGGAGTTGCCTACATTCCAGAACAGTGCGACACTGCTAACCAACTAAATTTATTCAATTTTTAACCGGACGCTGCTGATCCTCACTCTGTTGTAGATGTGGAAATATTTTGATGGATCAATGCATTGCTTGGTAGAAATAATGCGGCCGCTGCTTGCGGGCATGAAGGAAAATACCAATGCACAAACGAGGCAGTCAGGCGCTGGCACTCCAGAATTGCATCGCCCTTATTCCCTTTTCTTCCTTGTGCATGTCGGGTCGGCTGTTCGTGCCATTGTATTGATGCATGGTGAAAAGTATGGCCGCGCAATATTCCGTTTGGAAAGGCGCCCTGTTGCGAACCAATCGCTGTCAGTGATTCATGAACAACAGCCGTCGCATTTAAAATACCTGCCATGTGACCAATGCTGCCAGCCATAAATTGCAAGGATGAACACACAGATATAGCAAGCCTCCGCATTCAACGAGAAGGGGTTTTCCTGCATTAACATGTGCATGTAAATCCTGTTTAAGTAATACGTTTTTTTCAAGAACTGATAAATACAGCTCTGGGTAACCTCCCGGTAAATAAACGCTGTCTATATTCGGCAGTCGATCGCCTTGGCAAGGTGAAAAAAATACCAACTCGGCTCCCATGGCGCACAATAGATCAAGATTCGCTTGGTACAAAAAGCAAAAGGCCGCATCCCGTGCTATACCAATGCGAATACCGTGCAAATATTTTTCAGGCTTTGGCTGTGATACCGCCAATGGCACAACGGATGGTAGCGCCAATTCAAGATGCAGCGATACTTGTCGAGCAATGCAGTCGAGCTTTTGCGTTGTTTCCTAATGCTGATCAAACATCACCAGTCCCAAATGTCTTTCTGGTATAACACCCATATCGGGGTCAGAGGCGACTCTTCCCATCCAGCGCACATCGCCGCTGGAGGGTGTGTCGTCGTGCAACCCCATCACGCCTTCAATCAATATTACATCAACTACTTGCGCGGCATCCTTCTTCGCCTACCATCCAGGTATCTAGTTGGTAGACTGGCGCGTCACTGGCATTCGTTAGCCAAAACGGATCTATAAAATCAGGTCCGGCTTTGAATACGCGTACTCGCTTGCCTTGCTGTACGAACGTGCGCGCAATACCGGCGGCGACCATTGTTTTCCCTTGACCAATGGCTTCACTCTTCAATGCCTATACAATGTTATTTGGATTTTCAATTAATTCTTGGTAAATGAAACTACGAAGAGAAAAGATCTGTTCAGCTTGTAAGCCGGTAAATTCAACTCCATAACGTAATGCATCTTGCTTATTTATGGCTTTAAATGACCTGATGATCGATTGTAATTGCAACGATATCTCTTTTTCATGGATTTTGACTTTTACAAATATCTCTATTAACGTGCCGATTCCCCCTAATTCGGTATGGGTACTAATCTCTGCACCAGCAGCACTTAGATTAGTAATGATTAATGGGATGGATCCGCTGCTAACCGTTGCTTCTGCTTCTATTGCAGTCCTGACGCGTCGCGACTTTCTAATAGTTTGACCCAATATATGTTTGGGAAAAGATAGGTGAAGGTATTTGAATGATAATTTCACCAGCTTATCAACAAAAACCGTAAAGCTAAATGCACATCGCCCGCTGAACAAACGCACCAAAATCTGATCACCTTCGAGAAACGGTTGCCCTATTAATTGATCTGTTTTTGGCATTGAGACAATCAAAGAATGATCGGGAACATATCCTATTACTGTTGCCATACAAGTACCATTATTTAAACAACACGAGCTTTTTGCACTTGAGTGCAGCTGGAGTTGTAACCTGTCACCAACTTTAAGTTGCATATCATCAAAGTTAAACTCAGAAATCTTCTTATCAATAGCACCAATTTTTTCTGACGAAGCCTTTAACCTAAGTAACACAGATGATCTCCTTGATAGCTCCTCAAGCTCAGCAGTCGTTTTGATTACATGGCCACGTTCCATGAGCGGTTTGCGCTCTTGATCAAACAAATCCCATGATAATGGTTGACCAACCTTCAGATCTGAAAATTGAATAGGTATTAAATCCATATTAATTTACTTGCCATAATTTAAAAACTCACATAAATAACCTTGTTATTGTCGGGTGATTACGGCATTGCCAGTTGGATCTTTAATATAGGTTATTATTAATTGGAGTCAACTACTTAAAATAGATCTATCTTTCCACTTTCAATTTGTACTGAAAGTTCACCTCTTTCAACCAATGATTCGTAGCTGTACATACAATTACGCCCATTCTTCTTGGCGTAATATAATGCTTGATCTGCCCGTTCGATTAATGTAACAGGGTAATGCAAATCAGTGATTTTGATATATCCACCACTAATAGTGATTTTCTCAATCAGTGGAAAATTACTATCAGCTACTTTATTACGAAATCGTTCTAGTGTACGTTCAGCCATTTCATGTGGGATAGGTTCTAAAATAATCACAAATTCTTCGCCACCAAAGCGAAAAAGCAGATCAGAGCTACGAAAAAAAGCTTTCATTCTTTGAGATAGCATAAGAAGTACTTCGTCACCGCATACATGTCCAAACTTATCATTAACATTCTTAAAGTGGTCGATATCAATAATCGCTAACCATGCATGTGAATCAGTTGCTTGCTGTCTTCTTTCATTTGTAACTTGACTTTTACTATCTGATTGTTTTTCATCTTTTTGTATTTGTAATAAACGACTAAATTTTGTATCAAAGCTGTGTCGATTAAGCAGACCCGTTAACTTATCTCGTTCGCTCTTATTCAAGATATACAAATAATTTTCATAAATTCGTGTAATGCCATTAATTAATTCTTTAAACTTCTTTAAATCTTTGTTACTTGCTATCTCTATAGCGCCAATTATCTTCTTATCACAAATTAAAGGGCTAATCATATGCGTTTGACCATTGCCATTTTTGTATAAAACTTCTTTTCTATCTAACAAGCAGCTATATAAATATTGATTCTCTTTAACAATATTTACCTCATTATTTTGCTTATATCTGGCTTGAATCTCTCCATTCTCTCCTGCAAATAGACAAATAACTTCTTCGATGCCATCTTCTGGTTTATCACCCACCAACTTATATAAGGAAATAGAATTCAATGGTAATAGCTCGGCTAATGTAACAACTACTCCATATTCAAGCGAATCCACATCGCGCTGTTCTGTCATATTGATGACAGATTGCAAAATCCTTTTTTCCATTCTCAGAACTCCCCATCATTTAGTTATTTGATAATAATATCAGGTATATACTATATTCTAGCGATGAATTGCTATCTTCTAGGGATAATGGAATACTATGAATATAGTAAAAAAATGTGTTTTGTCGTGACCAGTTCCTGGTTAATGATGGATTGAGTGTTTCTTTTTCGTTTCATCGGCAGCGTCCAGATCCCATCTCCAGGATATCTAGTTGCTGGAATGCTTCGCAGATATTTACGCCTGGGATACCACTTGATGCTTTTGAGCAGTTTCAATGTGGCTCTCTCAATTCTCACTTCTCATCACCCTCGCCAACCTTCATAGGCAGGCCCTTGGCGGTCTGGTAGAGTGCATCGTGACATGGAATCAATCAGGCAGTTGCTTGGCTTCCGGGTTGAGAGTAAGCTGAAGTTTGCGCACGGTTTCTCCGCCATCAGAGAAATAGTCAGAATCCACACTTAATAGATTTATCAATTTATTTAAGTTGAAGCGATTGATTCCATTCTATAATCGCATTTCTCCCCGCTTGCTTGGCAGCATAAAGAGCAAGATCAGCAGCTTCTATTAGATCTTCCGGGCGTTCAAAACGCATTCCACCATCCATGTTTGCAGCGACCCCAATTGACACAGTCACGGTAACAAAACGTTGGTTATCAAGTTTGTATCTAACTTCTGCAATACTGTTCTTTATCCGCGACAAGAGTTTTTCAGCCGAAGCAAGTGTAGAGCCTGGCAAGATGAGTATGAATTCTTCACCGCCGAAACGGCTTAGAACATCATCTTGACGAATTTGACCATAAATCGCTCTCACGACAGCGATGAGAACAGCGTCTCCTACCAGATGTCCGTGCGTATCATTGACATTCTTGAAGTGATCAAGATCAATTAGGGCGATGGTGAGTGGCAAACTGTGTTGCGCTGAGAGGATAAATTCTCGCTGAATAGTGTCATCAAAATAGCTTCGATTGTGTGCTCCTGTGAGTCCATCCCGTTGTGATTTATCTTCCAGTTCTCGCATCTTAACCAGTGATTGCATCATCAGTAATTCTTTGGCCTGAGATAGGATTCCAGAAATATCTTTTGCGCGGTGGATGGTAATTTCAAATAACGCCTCAACCGGGCTCATTTCAGCGCCCATAATGTCAATGACCTCCACCAACGCTGCACTATCAAGACCCAACCAGGATTGTGCGGCTTCGGTTGCCGAAGCAATTCTTCCAGTTTCTCCTGGATTTAAAAAATAATCTGCAATATGACCAGATACGGCAACACAGCCTGATATGTCTGGCCCGATTTCCTTGGGTGCTGATTGACTATGACTTGCTATACATGTCATAGAGATATAGTCCGGAAGATGCCATAGCTTCAATAGCGCATATCCAAGTTCATCGTGCCCAATACCAAATGCTGTGCGTTCAGCCTTGAGCAATGCATCATGATTAGGTGCAGTTGCAAAAACGGCTTCATATTCTTTTGGTATTATGGCATCAAAGGCTAATATGCCGACATCCTGTAACAGTCCAACAAGCAGCAAATCATCCGGTATTTTTAACCCCAGTTTTTCTCCAAGCGCACGGCAGGCGAGTGCTGCGGCAATCGAGCGGCGCCAGAAGTTCTTGCTATTAATGGCTTTATGATTATTACCCGATTGCTTTATTAATGAACTGGCCAGTGAAAATGATAATGCGATGGTGACGACTGCATGCGTACCCAGTACGCAGACAGCTTGGCGTATATTGGTGGCAGCGCGTCGTGATTTATACAAAGGTGAATTTGCTAATTTAAGTATTTTTGCAGCAAGCGCTGGATCCATGGATATGTAATGGCTAACTTTGACCATATCAACGTGGGGATCATTGGCCAGCTCAATGATTTTAAGGGCGATTGTTGGCAGACTGGGCAGAGTATTGCAGAATAGCAATCGTTGCGTGAGATTGTCACGGTTGTTCATTATTATTTATGTCCCTCGTTCTAATTTGATCGGTATTTCGATTGAGATGAGATCTTTGAATTTCTCCTTATAAGTCAGTTCAAAAGTAGAAACATCTTCCTAATTATTGAGGTACGCAATAAATTCCAAGAACTACTCATTCAATCTATTTATCACTTTACCTGATACTTATGTAAAGTTAAGTGCGGATAACGTGGTCTTTTTCTTGATATATACGTATTTTGAGTTTAGGTAGGCGTAAGGACTCCATATTTGACAAATACTGCATCCAACCATGGTTGAATTCTTAGAACTTGTCTTGACCTATTATTTTAGTATATGGTTGCGCTTATAAATAATA
>JAGOKN010000146.1 GCA_017994575.1 Nitrosomonas sp. | reverse complement strand
CGTGCTTCTGATGATGACATCGTTCTTCCTTGTAAAAAATTCAAGGATAGCGATCATGTATCTGGGTGTTAATGTGGAAGGGTTGGAGGCTTACGATGCACGGTTTTGGCCTTGCGGTTGATGACTATGGAACTGGTTTTTCCAACCTGAAACAATTGACAAGAGTGCCATTCACCGAACTCAAGATTGACCAGAGTCTTATAACTGGTTGCACAACCGATTCTCCGCTGCTCTCCATCATCGCGTCGAATGTAGAAATGGCGCATCGTCTGAACATCAAATGTGTCGCTGAAGGCATAGAGACGCAAGCCGAGTGGGATATATTAAAGGCAATGCATTGCGACACGGCACAAGGGTATTTTATTGCTAAGCCTATGGATGAGACATCTTTTTTGGAGTTCTGTCGAACTAATCTGGCGTAGTAGTATTGAGCGCAGATTTTCTTGATTTTGAGGCGCATAGCGAGACTATGCAACGAAAAATTGAGGGAATATGAACCGTTATCCCATTGACGCAGTAGATTGGCCTTAAGTCCGACAGACTCCTAGTGCAGGTCTATTTCGGAACATTGCATTGTACTCTGCAATTTTATTATTCTTCATTTGAGGCAGATTCTGCTCGGTTAGAGTGGAAAAATAAACCCGGATTTTGACCTCAAAGTACTAAAAATACAGTATGTTGTCAAGGCAATCCAAAATGATATATTAACTGAACAATAATAATTATTTTTTGATTGTAAATTTAATCCAGATTAACTAACAAGCCAACCAAATCAAAGAAACAAATTTAATGGCTTCACTCTTCAATGCCTATACAATGTTATTTGGATTTTCAACTAATTCTTGGTAAATGAAACTACGAAGAGAAAAGATCTGTTCAGCTTGTAAACTGGTAAATTCAACTCCATAACGTAATGCATCTTGCTTATTGATGGCTTTAAATGACCTGATAATCGATTGTAATCGCAACGATATCTCTTTTTCATGGATTTTGACTTTTACAGATAATTCTATTAGTGTGCCAATTCCCCCTAATTCGGTATGAGTACTAATCTCTGCACCAGCAGCACTTAGATTAGTAATGATTAATGGGATGGATCCGCTGTTAACCGTTGCTTCTGCTTCTATTGCAGTCCTGACGCGTCGTGACTTTCTAATAGTTTGACCTAATATATGTTTGGGAAATGATAGGTGAAGGTATTTGAATGATAATTTCACCAGCTTATCAACAAAAACTGTAAAGCTAAATGCACATCGCCCGCTGAATAAACGCACCAAAATCTGATCGCCTTCAAGAAACGGTTGCCCTATTAATTGATCTGTTTTTGGCATTGAGACAATCAAAGAATGATCGGGAACATATCCTATTACTGTTACCATACAAGTATCATTATTTAAACGACACGAGCTTTTTGCACTTGAGTGCAGCTGGAGTTGTAACCTGTCACCAACTTTAAGTTGCATATCATCAAAGTTAAACTCAGAAATCTTCTTATCAATAGCACCAATTTTTTCTGACGAAGCCTTTAACCTAAGTAACACAGATGATCTCCTTGATAGCTCCTCAAGCTCAGCAGTCGTTTTGATTACATGGCCACGTTCCATGAGCGGTTTGCGCTCTTGATCAAACAAATCCCATGATAATGGTTGACCAACCTTCAGATCTGAAAATTGAATAGGTATTAAATCCATATTAATTTACTTGCCATAATTTAAAAACTCACATAAATAACCTTGTTATTGTCGGGTGATTACGGCATTGCCAGTTAGATCTTTAATATAGGTTATTATTAATTAGAGTCAGCTATTTAAAATAGATCTACCTTTTCACTTTCAATTTGTTCTGAAAGTTCACCTCTCTCAACCAATGATTCGTAGCTGTACATACAATTACGCCCATTCTTCTTGGCGTAATATAATGCTTGATCTGCATGCTCAATAAATGTAACAGGGTAATGGGGTTCTAAGCCCAAATCCACGAAATTTTCAGAATGGAAAGTTCAGTCGATGGCCAACATCAAATGCCCGAGTGATGCCGTGGCGGGTTTTACTTTGATCTCGATGTCATAGCCCAGTCGATTTAGGCAGTCCATCAATTTGCGCTCCGACAAGTTGGTGAAGTCGCCGCGCATCATGTCGGAAACCTTGGGCTGGGTGATGCCCATACGTTTAGCCGCTGCCTGCTGAGTCAGATCAAGGCTGCGCATCGCCTTCCTGATCTCGATGACTAAGCCGGTTTTGATTTTAAGTTTTTCAGCGTCGGGTAGACCCAGATCGGCATATACATTGCCAGAACTGCGTTGTACCTCGACTCCATCAATGATTCGTGTTTTCATTTCGTAACTCCTTTGCCCATGCCTCGGCTACCTTAAGCCTGGCGTGAATGATGTCCATGTCTTCTTTTGGCGTTGCAATTCCTTGCTTACTTTTCTTCTGGAAGCAATGCAAGACAAACACAGCCTCCTTGAATTTAACGGTGTAGACAGCCCGGTAAGTGCCACCAACATCACTCTCAATCACCTCAAGAACGCCAGCCCCGCCAAAACCCTTAAGTACCTTCGCCGCATCGTGTTGATCTCCGACCTGAGCCAAGGATAGTGCGTAACCAACGAGCCGTCGCACGCCCGTCGGCAATGCCATCAAATCCTTGTGACTGCTTGCAATCCATTCCAGCGGCTTTTCTTTATCGCCCATGTTTTTATTATATATGAAAAGGTATATATTGCAAATCCCCGTCGTAACTGATGGACTGTCGGAAAACAAGTGTTTTCCGACTTAGCCAATCCCTTGCAGAGAGTCGGCAAATTCACCACGTCGCTCTTGATCCACTTCTGAAAAGCGGCATAATTCTCAGATACGCGCAAAGAATGATTATCAGGCTGCGGGTGCTTGCCTACCAAC
>JAGOKN010000145.1 GCA_017994575.1 Nitrosomonas sp. | reverse complement strand
GCTTTTGAAATCGCAACACTGCGTCTTTTACCACCTTTACTCAACGGAATATGAAAACTCCAGATGCCCGTTTGCTGATTACGTTTAAACTGGTTCATCACCGGCGAATAACCCGCACGTGCAGACACATCTGAAATGCGTAAATAACAGCAATAAATCAATATAACGAGGAATAAACTTCTTTGATGTAACTCAGGAAATTCTTCTGCTAGTCCAGTAACGGTCGCCATAATATATGACCACTGTAATTCAGTGAATGCGAGACTATTTTCATCTTCATGACTTTGACGCTGATATTGCCTGTTTGCTGCAAATCGACTGTGATTAAGCCAGATTTGAGCAGGATTCCGCTCACAATATTCTTCACTTGTCAGATACGAATAAAACGAAGACAAAATGGCCATTTTTGTTTTTAACGCATTATCGCTTAACACATAAGGCTGGATTTGCCCGAGTTGTTTTTTGCCGACAAATGGTCGCCATTGCGAGTTTGGAACCCGTTCATCATGCAGTTTATCGTACTTAAACTGTGGCACATTAAAATAACCGATCAGTGCTATCGGCGGTGCTTGGCAATAATCAACGTAACGGCTCATGTCTTTGCGCGTAACTTGAATGGGAGACATTGAAACTACATCAAAACACCAATGCAGAAACGTAGTGAGTTCACTGCGATAAGCTTTATAGTTGTTTTCGTTATGCTTTTGCTCAAATAGCCAATCACTGGCATGCTCGATGACTAAGCCCGCATCAACCACCTTTTTCATGCTAATTTGGGTGATATATTGGTTAACAATACTATTGCCAACTTGTATGAATTCAAATGAGTCAAATAACGGGATTACTGGAGGAAGTTGCATATTACATCTGAATTATAAGAGTTTCTTGTATGATAATACTTAAACGCAAATGCCGATAATGTTATTTATCGGCATCAAGATATGTCAGATTTTTAGTGCAACTTGAAAATGAACATTGCTGACAAGTAATACGCTTTTTGCAACAGATCAAGCATAGCTGCCACACTTGCTGTTTCGATTGGCTATCTAAGCACGTGAAGTCAGATGCGCAGATGTGTCCATCATGTATTAGCTGTGCCAATTTATGCGCTGAAATTGATAAGTTAATTCGATTAGTCATGCCCTTTCCCTCCCTATCATTGTTTGATAGTAACAGAATACACAAATGAGAATCGTTATCAACAATGTAATTTAAGGATTGCCACTCACCTCGCTATTTTATGCAAGATTTTGCACCGCTTTGAAATGTGTCTACTACACTGATTATGTGATCATTATTTTTACTTGAATGAGGTATCGGATGCTGATTGATCTTGCAAAGAAAAACCCTCTTTTTTCCGGTAAAAAGTCTACCGAGACAACAGAGTCTGGTATTCCTTGGAAGGTATTAGTGGTCGATGATGAACCTGATGTTCATACCGTCACTAAGCTTGCCCTCTCCCGCTTTAAACTTGATGGCCGTGCCCTCACCTTTATCAATGCTTATAGTGCCGAACAAGCAAAAGAATTACTCAATCAAGAACATGACATCGCCATTGCCTTTATTGATGTTGTCATGGAAAGTGACCATGCAGGGTTAGAACTAGTAAAGTGGATCCGTGAAGAATTACTGAATAAAACCACTCGATTGATCTTACGTACAGGCCAGCCAGGGCAAGCACCAGAAGAAGACGTTATCGTCAATTACGATATTAATGATTACAAAGCAAAAGCTGAACTCGATTCCCGTAAGCTGATGACCAGCGTCTACTCAGCCCTTCGCTCTTATCGCGATATCATGGAAATCGAGCAAGCAAGGCGCACCCAAATAAATCACCGTAAGGGCTTAGAAAGAGTACTAGAAGCCACCTCAGGATTATTTGAACTGCGCACCCTGCATAAATTCGCCGATGGGCTACTGACTCAAGTGGCCACTCTACTTAATCTCGATTCAGAAACGCTACTGCTGACTTGTAATGCAATTGATGCGATTAGTGGTCATGTTGAACCTGTCAATATAGAAATCCTTGCTGGTACTGGCCAATTTGCTAATAAATCCCACATTACGCAACTACCTGAACATATTGATCGTCTACTGCGCAGTGCGCTCACCCAACAGCGGTGCCTTTATGAAGACAATTGTTTTATCGGTTACTTTCCCACCAAAGGCGGTTTAATCAATCTACTTTATATGGATGGTATTGATAGAATTGATGATCTTGATAAGAAACTCATTGATATTTTTGCCATCAACGTGGGCATAGCCTTTGAAAATTTGCTGCTCAATCAGGAGGTGGAAGATACACAATCAGAGCTTATTTTACGTTTAGGTGATGTTGTTGAAAGCCGCTCGAAAGAAGCTGCCAATCATGTGAAACGTATGGCGGAGTATTGTTCTCAATTAGCATTACTCGCCGGTTTAAGTGAATACGAAGCCGATTTACTGCGCCGTGCCTCACCAATGCATGACATAGGTAAAATTGCGATCCCCGATGCTGTCCTACTTAAACCCGGCAAATTAGATGACGAAGAATGGAAAGTTATGCGTCAGCACCCTATGATTGGCCATCAAATTCTTGCAAATTCTGAGCGACCAATACTAAAGGCCGCATCAATTATTGCACTGCAACATCATGAAAAATATGATGGTTCTGGTTATCCTGCAAATCTAAAACAAGACGAAATTCACATTTTCTCGCGGATTGTAGCAATCGCAGATGTGTTTGATGCCCTTTCCCATGCCCGCTGCTATAAAACAGCTTGGCCTTTAGAAGAGGTTTTAGCTGAAATGCGTAAAGGGGCGGCAACACACTTTGATCCTCACTTATTACAGCTCTTTATTGAAAATGTAGATATTTTTGTCAAAGTAAAAGAAAACTGGAAGGATCACTAATCTGTATAGTTGATTGTCTTGAT
>JAGOKN010000144.1 GCA_017994575.1 Nitrosomonas sp. | reverse complement strand
CATGATGTCGTTGAAGTGGCAGACATAATTTCGTCACTGCAGTCAGTGAATTTTAATTGGTAATAGAAGGAGAATAACTATCCGAGTCATTTTATTAGGCGGCCCTGGTGCTGGGAAAGGTACTCAGGCCAATTATATTAAGGAACATTTTGGTATTCCACAAATTTCAACTGGGGACATGCTGCGCAGTGCTGTTAAAGCAGGCACTGAATTAGGTGTGATGGCCAAAAAGATTATGGATGCCGGCGGATTGGTTTCTGATGAAATTATCATTAATTTAGTCAAAGAGCGGATTGCGCAACCCGACTGCGCCAATGGTTTTTTGTTTGATGGTTTTCCACGGACTATCCCGCAAGCTGATGCTATGAAAGCAGCCGGTGTACCCATTGATTTTGTGGTCGAGATCGATGTCGCAGACGCTGAAATTGTTAAGCGCATGTCAGGCCGCAGAGTACACACCGCATCGGGGCGCACGTATCATATCGATTTTAATCCACCCAAAGTGGATGGCAAGGATGATGTTACTGGTGAGTCGCTGATACAGCGTGATGACGATAAGGAAGAAACTGTCAGAAAACGATTGGAAGTCTACCATGAACAAACCGAACCCCTAATCGACTATTATTCAAAGTGGTCAGTTAGCGGCGGAAATGGCGCACCTCGCTATACCAAAATAGCCGGTGTAGGTACTGTTGAAGAAATACGTGATCAAATTTTTGCAGCATTGAAATAAATCAACCAACCTTATTATTGGTTCATGTCACACAGAATTCGAAACTCAGGATAGCGATGAGCCGCGCCTGAGCTTTTGTATGTACAGATTAGTAGACAACAAATAATTACTTACCATTTGATTAATTAGGAGAAAAATATGGCAATTAAAAATGCATTTTATGCCCAGTCCGGTGGCGTTACGGCTGTAATCAACGCTTCTGCTGCGGGTGTCCTCGAAACAGCACGTCAACATTCCGATAAAATCGGCAATATCTATGCAGGTCGCAATGGAATCATCGGTGCACTGACCGAGGATTTGATTGACACCAACGCTGAATCGGCAGCAGCTGTTGCCGCACTACGTCATACCCCGTCCGGTGCTTTTGGCTCTTGTCGCTACAAATTAAAAAGCTTGGAACAAAATCGGCGTGAATACGAACGTCTGATTGAAATATTTAAAGCACATAATATCGGGTATTTCTTTTATAACGGCGGCGGTGATTCTGCAGATACTTGCCTCAAAGTTTCACAATTAGCTGACACACTGGGTTATCCGATTCAAGCGATCCACGTTCCCAAAACAGTTGATAACGATTTGCCTATTACCGATTGCTGCCCGGGTTTCGGCTCAGTGGCTAAATATATTGCAGTTTCCACCCGCGAAGCGAGCTTTGATGTGGCTAGCATGGCAAAGACATCGACCAAAGTTTTCATTCTGGAAGTCATGGGTCGGCATGCTGGATGGATTGCAGCGGCAGGCGGATTGGCCTCAAGTCCAGATTGCGAAATTCCAGTCGTCATTCTGTTTCCGGAAATTACATTCAACAAAGAAAAGTTTCTTGCCAAAGTTGATCGTTACGTCAAGGAATATGGATATTGCTCAGTCGTAGTATCAGAAGGGGTTAAAGGAGAGGACGGTAATTTCCTTTCAGATCAAGGGTTGCGCGATGCTTTTGGTCACGCTCAATTGGGTGGTGTTGCACCAGTGGTGGCAAACATCATCAAGGATGGCTTGGGATTGAAATATCATTGGGGTGTCGCTGATTATCTGCAACGCGCTGCACGTCACATCGCTTCTAAAACTGATGTGGAACAAGCATATGCAATGGGTAAGGCTGCTGTGGAATATGCCATCGCCGGACACAATTCAGTAATGCCCACAATTGTCCGCGAATCGAATTCACCTTATCGCTGGAAGGTAGGCATGGCTCAGCTTGCCAATGTTGCCAATGTCGAAAAAATGATGCCGGCTGATTTTATTAGTGAAGATGGATTTGGTATTAGTCAGGCATGCCGCGAATATCTGGCACCGCTCATCGAAGGTGAAGATTATCCACCTTATAAAAATGGATTGCCTGATTATGTCCGGCTCAAAAATATTGCAGTTGCAAAAAAATTGGGTGAATTCAAAATTTAAGAACCATTCAGATTGCAATTGCTTTAGTGTTGTAATGAAGTCAAACGATGCTAACCCAAGTCATAACTGCAATCTAAAATTCATTAATATTTGATGCATTCTAGCAACAAGAACATATAAAATACGTTCTGATTTAATTTAGGTTTTGAACAAGTGTTTAATAATGTGGAATTTTTAGGCCAAGATTCTGCATATGATTTTGTGTGGTCTGACTTTAATTGGAGTTCTTTATGGCTAATGGTTTAATTATCGCGATTGGTAGTGCGATTATAGCCCTGATATTCAGTGGCATATGGATTAGGGGTATCTATATTCAATCGACTGGTAACCAGCGCATGCAAGAAATTGCTACCGCTATACAAGAGGGTGCATCTGCATACCTGAAACGCCAGTACATGACGATCGGCGTCGTGGGTCTCGTTTTATTTTTTGCTCTGTGGATAGCACTTAGCTGGGATACAGCCGTTGGCTTTGCTTTAGGTGCTTTCCTCTCTGGAGCAGCCGGTTTTCTGGGTATGAATGTGTCAGTACAGTCAAATGTACGCACTGCTCAGGCTGCCACTGTTGGATTGAATGAAGCGCTAGCCATTGCTTTTCGTGGTGGTGCGGTAACGGGCATGCTGGTTGTTGGTTTAGGCTTACTGGGTGTTGCCGGATATTGCGCCATGTTGTTTGATGGTGCTGATCCTAATCAATCGGTCAGCGATGTTATCAAACCTTTAATCGGCTTCGCATTTGGCGGATCATTGATTTCTATTTTTGCTCGTTTAGGTGGCGGTATTTTCACTAAAGGTGC
>JAGOKN010000095.1 GCA_017994575.1 Nitrosomonas sp. | reverse complement strand
ATCAGCATATTGACGGTTTGGCTTTCTTCGATAAAGTGATCAATATGGATCAAAGCCCGATCGGACGCACTCCCCGCTCCAATCCTGCCACTTACACCGGACTATTTACCCCCATCCGAGACTTATTCGCAGGAGTCCCGCAAGCGCGCGAACGCGGTTATGCACCGGGCCGGTTCTCATTCAATGTCAAAGGCGGGCGCTGCGAAGCTTGTCAAGGTGATGGCGTCATTAAAGTCGAGATGCACTTTCTGCCCGATATTTATGTCACCTGCGATGTATGCCACGGCAGACGTTATAACCGGGAAACCCTGGAAATTCAGTATAAGGGCAAAAATATCAACGAAATTCTGCAAATGACGGTGGAAAATGCCTTTGAGTTTTTTAAAGCTGTGCCTGTTGTTGCGCGTAAATTACAAACCCTGCTGGAAGTGGGCCTGGGTTATATCACCCTGGGTCAATCCGCCACTACCCTATCCGGTGGTGAAGCTCAACGGGTCAAGCTATCGCTGGAACTTTCCAAGCGCGACACAGGCCGCACCCTGTATATACTGGACGAGCCTACGACAGGTTTGCATTTCCAGGATATTGATCTATTACTGAAGGTGTTACACAGATTACGCGATCATGGTAATACTGTTGTAGTGATCGAACACAATCTTGATGTCATTAAGACCGCAGATTGGATCATTGATCTAGGTCCGGAAGGCGGCGACGGCGGAGGTTGTATCGTCGCCGAAGGTTCGCCGGAAGCTATTGCAGCCAATCCCAGCAGTTTTACCGGTCATTATTTGCAACCCATGCTGATTAAATGAATCCGCGCGATTATTTGCTGGAAAGTTTTTCCATTGCAATCAAAGCGGCTGATCCAGCTCATATCGTCCCCCAATATTTACCATCCCCGCCCAAAGGACGCACACTTGTTGTCGGTGCAGGCAAAGCAGCCGCTGCTATGGCATTGGCCGTTGAAAATTCCTGGCCCCCTGACGCCCCACTGGATGGTTTAGTCATTACGCGCTATGGACACCAGCTACCCACCTGCAGAATCAAGATAGTAGAGGCCGGACATCCGATTCCTGACCAAAATGGTGAGCAGGCATCAAGACACATGCTATCTGCGGTCAAGACATTAGGCGCCGAAGACTTATTACTTTGTTTGCTGAGCGGTGGCGGATCCAGTCTGCTCGCTTTGCCCATTGATGGCATTTCTTTGCATGATTTGCAACAAATCACCCATCAATTGCTTTGTTGCGGCGCCAGCATTCAAGAGATCAATACCGTGCGCAAACATTTGTCGGCAATTCAGGGCGGCAAACTCGCTGCCGCCTGCAAGGCGCCTATCCGTGCATTAATTATTTCTGATGTAACCGGTGATGAAGCCACTCATATCGCATCGGGTCCCTGCACACCCGACCCGACTACTTTTTCGGATGCATTGGCGGTACTGGAACATTACCACTTGAATGTGCCTCCGCCCGTCAAACAGAAACTGCTGGCTGGCAAAAATCAGCAACTCGACGAGACTCCAAAACCCGGTTCTCCAATTTTCACGCATGTAGCAAACAAAATTATCGCCAGCGCACATCAATCATTGTCGGCAGCAGCGGATTATTTTCAACGACACCAAATATCTGCCTTGATATTGGGCGATACCGTAACCGGAGAATCGCGCGAAATTGCCAAAGGTTATGCTGCGCTGGTTAAAGAAATCCGCTTTCACCCACAATCGTTAAAAGCACCCATCGCTCTTTTATCGGGTGGTGAAACGACGGTAACCATCAAAGGCGAGGGGCGCGGAGGTCGCAATACAGAGTTCTTATTGTCCTTGC
The DNA here is from genome assembly GCA_017994575.1 of Nitrosomonas sp. Taxonomy (GTDB): domain Bacteria; phylum Pseudomonadota; class Gammaproteobacteria; order Burkholderiales; family Nitrosomonadaceae; genus Nitrosomonas. The sequence goes on along the minus strand of JAGOKN010000095.1, from coordinate 9,068 downwards.
TGATTGAACTCGCTGGAATGGAAGATGTGTACGCGCTTGCTTGCGATACGGATGGGATTGATGGCACAGAAAATAATGCTGGAGCAATCATTACGCCTGATTCACTGATGCGCGCAAAGCAACTGGGGCTCAGTGCTCAAATATTATTAGACAATAACGATACTTATACTTTCTTTCAGCAGTTAAACGATTTAGTGATTACTGGCCCCACTTATACGAATGTGAATGACTTTCGGGTCATACTCATCCTTTAATACAAACCCATGATCACTCGTGTTGACTTTGTTGATTCTGATCAATTTGTATCGAAGATAAAACCAGCCCCTGTTGAAACCACCGGTTGATCACATATTCATAGAACTGCTGATTCCTTGATACCGAACAAGTCAGAGCCAATGCCTTACCTCGTCCCGTCAGCAATACCTGCCCTAAATCCAGTTCATTATCTTCGTTGTTAGAAAAACCGATTTTTGTTGGCTTACCGCAATAAAATAGCCGCGCATGTTGACGGAATCCTTTCTTAACAAAACCGCTGCGCTCGAACATCACTAAGCCGACATCTTCCAGGTGTTTTAATGTGGCCAGAGTAATTCCCTGACGGGTATAAATCTCATCATGCACATCAAAAATAAGCGGCAATGGTTCGCCCTGTATCCATAAAAACTGACATAGAGCTTCAAAAAGCCGAATATCATCTGAACTCAAATCCAATTGCCTATCCAATTCATTGCGAGAGGATGCTGGTATGGAGCCGCTTGCTCCGAAAGTAGTCCATTGCACAAATCGCGCTAACAAATCATTAACTCTCATACACAGTCATACATAGATTTGTATTCTAATTTTCACACTACTTGTTGGGACTATCATTGATAGCCGAAGAATCTGTAGCAGTTAAGTCTTGTTGCTCGCTTTCCATACTCTCTATTGGTTTGGTGTCTCCACTTTTATCCTTTGCTTTTGGAGCATTTATTATCTTGCGAGATTTAATCTCCTTATTGATATCTGCAAGAAACGCTATGTTATCTTTGCGTCGTTTGTCACTCTTGTACCACGATAAACAAGTAATAGTGCCCATGATCATCAATATGATGCTCAATACGGTCACGCCATCCAACAGAATAAAAGCAAATCCTGTAGAAATAGCAAATGCTCCCAGGAATGCTGTAAACAACCACATTTTAGAACCACCAGCGGTACTGTTGCTGCGAGTGTTCCAGGCTTCAAGGCTATCGCGTGTAGAAATCAGTTCTTCATCCGTCCATTTTTTCATGCTCATAACGACTAAATCCTCATTAAAAACCATCAAAATTCTCTAAAGTATAAATTTACAGCAAGAAGAAAACCAATAGAATCTATTTATTCAATTAGGCAATAAAAAAGGCACCCGAAGGTGCCTTTTTACGAGAAAAACTTCGTTTAGAAGTTGTGACGCATACCTACCGTATAGGTGTCGCTATCTCTAAATACTGCATTTTTATCATCAACCATTGCACGTTGATAACCACCAAACAAGCTTGAGCGTTTGCTTAGGTTATGAATCGCACCAACTGTGAAGCTGCTAACTTCACGCTTTAATGCAACGCCACTGACACTTTTGGCTTCAGACATACCGCCTTGAGCGATGAAACTGGTATTTCCCATATCGTACTGACCACCAGCAAACCAGAGTTGACCATCGCCATTCAAGTGCATGGCTGAATTACATTGTGAACGGCTATCTGCATTGCCTGAATCTGGGTTACCCAACATTGCCGCATTGGTACAGGTCGCTGCCCCAACCGCATTGTTGATATTTTCGTATTGACCGTTCAGCTTGAAGTTTTGGAAGGACCATGATGCACCACCACGCCATACTTCTTCACTATTCAGAACACCAACAGTTTTTTGTGCGGTGCTGATATTATCACGTGAATATCCGCCAAATACGCCTAAATTATGGCCTTGCATTTGCGCTTCATACTTACCGGCAACTTGGAAGTCCCACTCACCATCTTCACCGCCCGAATTTTGCGAGCCGCTGAATACTGGATCATATCTAGGGGTATCGCCCGGCATAATGATACCTGAGAAGCTGAAACCTTCTACTTTCGGTGAATCATAACGCGCTGCGCTGTTTACAAAACCCTGCGCACCTGATCCCAGACCGTTTGCAGATGCTGTCATGGTACCGCCGCTACCTGAAGCTTGCAAAGTGGTGTAAGCAAATGGATCAATGGTCATACCACCGGCGAAATCCTTGAATGGTGATTGAACGCGGCCAAACTTAACTTCACCCCAACCATCATTAGCCAATGCAACCCAGCGTTCACGTGCAGTACCGATATTGTTACCGCCAGTGCTGAAGCCGTATTCAACATGCGCTTTAGCTTGTAAACCGCCACCCAGGTTTTCAGTAACGCGTGCACCCCAACGTGAACGTCCGGTATCATCACCGATATGAGCTTGGCTGCTTAAACCTTGATAATCAACAGTCGCGTATTCAGCTTGAACACTACCAAACATGGTCACGTTTGTTGTTCCTTGAGCTGACGCCATCATCGGGGCTGCAAGTGCACCGGCTACTGCCAACGAAATAATTTTCTTATTCATACGGAAGTTCTCCTTTAATGTTAAAACGACTGGGGCCGTCATATTTTTACTACTGCACTCCGGTGGAATGCCCCCGTTATTCGGACCTCCCAACTCGGAAGGTTTGATTGAATTGTGCCCAACACAGAAACGTACTGCAAGAAAAACCAACAAAATTCGCAAAAAAAACAACAAACATGTTGCTAGCATACAACATGTTTGTTGTTTTTCTGATTAAATGTTTAATTTATTATTTATTTTCAATGAATTAACATTTACTTGGAATTTTAGATTCATTTCATAATCTCTATAATTCAATCAATAAGCTCATCATGATGAACAAAAAAAACAACAAAACCTAGCTTGTGTTTGATTAAATGGTTAATTTGGCACTAAGTAAGGCGTCAAATCAAAATGGCAACAGCCATTGTGAATTTAGCCCGATGCAATGCCAATTATTCTTCTGCTTCCTTGATTAACGCAATCTTTTACGCCCGTTTTTCCTGTTTTCAATCAGCAGATTTCAGTTATTATTTCATTTCCTACAATCCATCTATAGTTGCTCTTACTGCAAAACCTGACTTATGCATAGCATCTTTTTATATATTTTTCTCATAATCAATCTAGTGACTGTTACTTCCGTTCGCGCTGAAACATGGGTGCTTCCACCCCATGATATTGACATTTTTGGTCAGATACGAACCACTCAGGCAAGTCGCACGGAAACGCTACTGGATATAGCTCGCCAGTATGATATTGGCCAGATTGAAATCTTACTGGCCAACCCTACTGTTGATCGCTGGCTACCTGAAGATGGTGCAAAAGTAATTCTGCCAAGCCGCTACATTATTCCTCAAGCCGAGCGCAAGGGTCTGGTATTAAATCTACCCGAAATGAGAATTTATTATTTCCCCGAAACCAAACAGGGAGAAAAGCCTATGATCACTACCTACCCTGTTGGGATCGGTAGAATGGACTGGGTCACTCCATTAGGGGTATCGAAAATTGTTGAGAAAAAGAAAGATCCAACCTGGACACCTCCCAAATCACTCCAAATGGACAGAATTGCTAATGGTGAACAACCTTATCCCAGTATAGTGCCGCCCGGCCCAACCAATCCATTGGGGCGGCATGCCATGCGTTTGAGTATCGGGGGGGGCAGTTATCTAATACACGGCACCATCAAGCCATTCGGTGTTGGAATGCGTGTTTCAGCGGGATGTGTGCGCATGTATCCTGAAGACATTGAAGCGCTGTTTGACAAAATTCCGGTGGGAACACAAGTTCAGATAGTCAACCAACCCATTAAGCTCGGTTGGCTATTGGATTCACTCTTCATTGAGCTACATCCCCCTCTGGAAGAAGAGGAAGCCATCTATGTCGACTATTGGCAAATGGCAGTCAATGCAATTAATGATTTTCTTGCTTTAAAAAGAAACAAGAAGAATGTCAGTACAGATCTTGAAATTGATCAGGAAGCACTCAGAAAAGCAGTTATTGAGAAAAGTGGAATACCCGTCTTAATCTCACATCCGCGTTCACAAAATCAGCTTCAATCACAGGAACAGGACAGCCACTTATTCTAAAAACTCTTTTTAAAAGCAATTAGGCGGTTCAAAAAAAACCCCTCCTGAGAGGGGTTTTACTACAAAGACTACTTGTTGCTTAGCAATTATTTATGCATTGCTTTCTTGAACATACGATCAATCTTAGCTTCTGTATCCATTGAACGTCTGTTTGCTTCATCTGCAATACGTACTGCATCGTTTGCTTTAGCACTGGCAGCAGCAGCTTCTGCTTTAGCAGCAGCTGCATCACCTTTAGCTGATGCTATGTCAGCAGCAACTTTAGCTTGATGTTCTTCTAATTGACCTGTTGTTGCACAACCGGTCAACCCAATAAATGCACCTGCAATTGCTACCATACGAATTGAATGCTTAATTTTTTCTTTCATTCCGATCTCCTCAGTGTTTATTCTTTCAATACGCATAAACATCCATCACTTGATTAGTTACTGAAACCTACCTATCAGCAACCTGCCTGGATCTTATCTGATTTCTTCTGCAAAATAAATGAATTATGAGTCAAATTTGCAAACATCTTAATTGCTGAACTAAAATTAATTCACTAAGTGGTTGACAAAACATATATTTTATCAATCAATATCAATTCAACGATTTAACAACAGATCATGAATCAGCTAGCCATCGATCAACGAATATTAACCAGGACACCGGGCTTAAGCCACTTACCCAGCTTATCAATTTGCTCATTGGTTAGAGCCACACAACCATTAGTCCAGTTGTAATTATGATGAATTTCCTGGTCGCCTTTGCCAATTCCATGAATTCCTATATGTCCTCCCAGCGGCGTATTCTGAGGCGGTGTTTTCCCCATAATTTTTGCATCCAGAATGGATAACCAGGTTTCCTCTGTAATTCTTTTTTCATCCAACGCCCGTTTAGCGGTTTCCAGATTAGGGTAATCCAAACCAAAGAAACGATAGTAGCGACTTTTTTCGTTAACCCACCCAATCCTGAATTTACCCAATGGCGTCTTATCATCCCTAGTCATTTTTGACCAAGTGGTGCCAAAACGCCCAATGGCTACATTTTTAAATATCGCTTGAATAGCATCGCCTTGCATTACCAATAAAGTATGCTCAGTCGTATCCACATCAATCCAGACTCCATTCTCTGCTCGAGCTGAATTGTGCAACATTGACAGACAAAACAAGCCCATCAGTAAAACAAATGAATAATGAATAAAAGAATTTTGCTTAAGCACTTTCACGACTGTTCATAGTTAAGTTGATTAATTATGTCATAATTTCAGCACCTAAAAACTGACATAAAATGCTTATGTGCCTTGCTATTCCTGCCCGCATCGAACAATTGACTGCTGACAACCATGCCATCGTGAATCTGGCAGGCATTCGCAAGGAAATTTCCCTGGCACTGGTCGAAGACATTGTGCCGGGAGACTATGTCATCGTACATGTTGGTTTTGCGCTACAGAAGCTGGATCTTATCGAAGCTGAGAACACTTTAGCGCTATTTGCAGAACTATCCGCTTTCAATCAAAATAGTTGATCACTCAAAAAATCTGGCATGAAATATATTGACGAGTTTCGTGACGGCGCATTAGCCCAGAAGATTGCCGCCAGTATTGCGGCGGAAGTTAATTCTCAGCATGACTATCACTTCATGGAATTCTGTGGCGGGCATACTCATGCCATTTCCAGGTATGGCATCGTTGATCTACTGCCTGATAACGTTCACATGATCCATGGCCCGGGTTGTCCGGTCTGCGTTCTGCCCATTGGCCGGGTAGAAAACGCCATTCAATTGGCGCAAACACCGCAACTGATTCTATGCAGCTACGGAGATATGCTGCGCATACCGACCGCAAGCGGCATGAGTTTATTAAAAGCAAAGGCACAGGGAGCGGACATACGCATGATCCATTCCAGCGCAGACGCCATCAAAATCGCGCAAGAAAATCCACGGCATCAAGTGGTATTTTTTGCCATTGGCTTCGAAACCACCACCCCGCCCACCGCTGTCGCCATCAAACAGGCACAGGCCCTTGGGTTAAGCAACTTCAGCGTATTCTGCAATCATGTGTTAACCCCTTCCGCTATTTCCCATATCCTGCAATCTCCCGAAGTGCGCCAGCTTAATCTGGTTCGATTGGATGGTTTTATCGGCCCGGCGCATGTTTCAACTGTCATTGGCAGTCGACCCTACGAATACTTTGCCGAAGAATTCCAGAAACCGGTGGTAATCGCCGGCTTTGAACCGCTGGATGTGATGCAGGCTATTCTGATGCTGATCCGCCAATTGAATCAGGGACGCGCTGAAGTAGAAAATGAATTTACCCGCGCGGTTTTGCCAAATGGCAATATCAAAGCGCAAATGCTAGTGGCGGAAGTGTTCGAATTACGCCGCACGTTTGAATGGCGCGGGTTGGGATTAGTGCCCTATAGCGCGTTGAAAATCAAATCAGCCTACGCCGATTTTGATGCCGAACAACGCTTCCAAATGCCTGCATTATCCATTGCGGATAATAAAGCCTGCGAATGCGGCGCCATTCTGCGCGGCGTCAAAAAACCGCAGGACTGCAAAATCTTCGGCACCGTCTGCACGCCCGAAAATCCGATCGGCTCTTGTATGGTGTCATCGGAAGGCGCCTGTGCTGCACATTACAGTTATGGCCGCTTCCGTGCAGAAAAGCCCATCACGGCAAAGGAGAATTAATGTCCGGTACAGGCAAAATCAAACCAGGCTACACCCGCTCTTTCGATCTAAAACACGGTTGCGTTGAGATGGCACATGGCAGTGGCGGACGCGCCATGGCGCAATTGATCAATCAATTGTTCCTGGCAGCATTTGATAATGAATTTTTACGACCAATGAACGATCAGGCCAGCTTTCCCGGTTTCAATGGACGCATGGTGATGTCTACCGACAGCCACGTCATCACGCCGTTATTTTTCCCCGGTGGAGACATCGGCAGCTTATCGGTGCATGGCACGATCAATGACGTCGCCATGTCCGGCGCCAAGCCATGCTATCTCGCCGCCAGCTTTATTCTGGAAGAAGGCTTTCCATTGTCGGATCTAAAGCGCATCGTTGATTCCATGGCACAAGCTGCGCGAGCAGCCCGGGTGCCGATAGTAACCGGAGATACCAAGGTAGTCGAAAAAGGCAGCGGTGACGGCGTTTTTATCACGACAACAGGCATTGGCATGATGCCGGATGGAATCAATATCTCGAGTGAAAATGCCCGTCCCGGTGACAAAATATTGGTATCCGGCACCTTGGGTGATCATGGTATTTGCATCATGTCATTACGTGGAAATCTGTCTTTTCACACCAGTATTAAATCCGACACGGCAGCTTTGCATGAATTGGTGGCTGATATGATTGCCGCTGTACCCAACATACATGTAATGCGCGATCCCACGCGCGGCGGAATCGCCACCGCACTCAATGAAATCGCTTTGCAGTCTTCAGTAGGGATGATGCTGCATGAAAATCAACTCCCTATACATGAGCAAGTCAATGCAGCTTGCGAGTTTCTAGGCTTTGACCCACTGTATATTGCCAATGAGGGTAAGCTGATAGCGATCTGTGCAGCGGAAGATGCCGAAAGCCTACTGCAAACCATGCGCGCTCATCCGCTAGGAGAAAAGGCAGCCATCATTGGTGAAGTCATCGAAGACAGCCATTGTTTCGTGCAAATGCAAACCCGATTCGGTGGCAAGCGCATAGTTGACTGGTTAAGTGGTGAACAACTCCCACGAATCTGTTAATTCCAGTGAAAATTCTGTTTCTGACACATAGTTTCAACAGCCTGGCGCAACGCTTATTTATCGAACTCACCCGCCGCGACCATGAAGTATCGATAGAATTTGATATCAACGACGCCGTGACCCATCAGGCTGTCGAACTATTTCAACCGGATCTGATCATCGCCCCCTTTCTGAAACGTGCGATTCCGGAAACAATCTGGCGCCAACGCACCTGTTTGATTCTACACCCCGGAATTATCGGCGATCGTGGGCCTTCTGCACTGGATTGGGCCATCATGCATAATCGGCAGGAATGGGGAGTGGCCGTTTTGCAAGCCGATGCAGTCATGGATGCGGGCGATATCTGGGCAACGGAAAATTTCCCGATGCGATTTGCCAGAAAAAGCAGTCTATATCGTCATGAAGTTGTTGAGGCAGCAACGCATGCTATGTTGACGGCCGTTACCCGCTTCCAGTCCACCACCTTCCAACCGATGCCGCTGGATTATGCGCGCTCTGACGTACATGGCCTGCCACACGCGCCAATCCGGCAAATTGATCGCTGCATCAATTGGCAACATGACAATACCCAGCTTATTCTTAGAAAGATTCATGCCGCCGATGGATTTCCGGGCGTATTAGATACGCTGTTTGGCGAGCCTTACTATTTATTTGATGCGTGCATGGAGGAACATTTGTCGGGCCAACCAGGAACCATCATAGCCAAGCGTAATCATGCAGTTTGCCGTGCCACCATCGATGGCGCACTATGGATTGGCCATCTCAAACATAAACAGGATACCCAATCGACATTCAAGCTGGCCGCCACACTGGCCTTGCAGGACCATCTGGCGAAAGTGCCAGAAATACCTGACGATCCGTTCCGCAAACAATCCCGCATGACTTATCGTGACATCTGGTTTGAAGAAAAAAATGAGGTGGGATATCTGCACTTCGACTTTTACAACGGCGCCATGGACACCACGCAATGCGAACGTTTGCGCGACATCTATTTAACCATCACCCGCAGCGCTGTGCGAGTCATTGTGCTGATGGGAGGGGCGGATTTCTGGTCTAACGGCATTCATCTCAACCACATCGAACAAGCAGCCAGTCCTGCTGATGAATCCTGGCGAAATATCAATGCCATGAATGATCTGGCACAAGCGATCATCACCACCGATCGACAACTCACGGTAGCGGC
>JAGOKN010000018.1 GCA_017994575.1 Nitrosomonas sp. | reverse complement strand
GCCGACACCCTCGATAAACTCCCCACCTGGCCTAACAGCCGGATCGATGAATTACTGCCGTTCGCACCAGAGGCTATTGAAGCATTGTTGAAAGAATGTGGGTAGGTGGTGGGGTTGGAGGGATACGAATTAACTCGGGAAGCAATTGCTGAAGTGGGTGAGATAAAATGCAAAGAAACCTCACCTTCAACAGCTAATCGTTATTTGGCTACAATTCGGGCCATTCTACGACGAGCGGCTTTAGATTGGGAATGGATTGAGAAAGCACCCTTTATCCGGTTATATAAGGAACCCAAACGGCGGATTCGTTGGATAGCACCTGAGCAAGTACAAATATTACTAAATGAATTACCTGAACATTTGGTTGATTTGGTAAAGTTTTCACTTTCAACAGGATTGCGCAAACGCAATGTTACGGATTTGGAATGGTCGCAGGTTGATTTGCAGAGAAATGTTGCATGGATTCATGCAGATCAAGCCAAAGCAAGAAAAAGTATTCATATTTCACTGAATGCAACGGCGATGGAAGTTCTGAGAAAGCAGGTTGGCAAACATTCGTTAAGAGTGTTTACTTACCAAGGAAAACCAATTATTCAGGTCAATACGAGGGCATGGCGGAAAGCATTAAGAAGGGCAGGAATAGAAGATTTCCGTTGGCATGATTTGCGCCATACTTGGGCCAGCTGGTTAACTCAAAAAGGTGTACCGTTAAATGTAATTCAAGAAATGGGGGCTTGGGAGTCAACTGAGATGGTGAAACGTTATGCTCATTTGGCGCCCGAACAATTCAGAAAACATGCAATGGTTGTAGATGAAATTCTGAATGACACAATTTTGACACAAATGGAAAATTAGAAGATTATAAAATCAATCTAACTCATTGATTTTATGGTGCCGACACCAAGAATCGAACTCGGGACCTTCTGATTACAAATCACAAACCCCGTGTATTTATCCATATTTATGGAAATTTATATAAATACGCAGACCTTTACACAGAATGGCATTCAGGGTAGATTTAGCATTTACGTACATCGATAGAAATGCACTAAAATGCACCCGGAATGTAACCCCGGCGTAACCCCAATTTGCTATGACCAAAAAATTCAACTTTACAAAAGCGGAGATTGACGCCCTCCCCTTGCCACAAAAAGGCAAGCGCGACACGTATCATGACACAAAGGTGAGTGGTTTGCACTTGCGTATATCATCAACCGGGATCAAAACATTTAGTGTTTTTAAACGCATCAAAGGCGGCAATCCTGAGCGCATAACACTAGGACGCCACCCTGACATGACGATTGATCAGGCAAGGCGAAAAACTATGGAAATCAATTTGGTTATAGCTGAGGGCAAAAGCCCAGCTGAAGCTAAACGCAAATTAAAATCGGAACCCCTCTTCTGTGATTTATTTGCCGAATATTTAGAAAGACACTCTAAACCAAAGAAAAAAACATGGACAGATGATCTGGATAATTATAAAAAACATGTTGAAAAACAGTTTAGTAAAAAAAAGTTATCAGAAATAAATCGGGCAACAGTATCGCTACTTCATAGCAATATAACAACTAAATCAGGACCAATTGCTGCCAACAGAATATTAGCCTTAATTTCAAGCGTGTTTGGATGGGCAATATCAGCAGGGCTTTGGGAAAACAACCCGGCTATTGGGATCAGGCGTAACAAAGAAAAGAGCCGGGATCGGTTCATTCAAAGTGATGAGCTGCCAAGATTCTTTCAGGCACTCTCAAAAGAGCCAAATGAAACGATTAGAGATTATGTTTTAATCTCGCTATTGACCGGCGCACGCAGATCAAATGTCTGTAGCATGAAATGGCAGGATATTAATTTCGAACGTGCTGAATGGCGTATAGAAGAAACAAAAAATGATACGCCTCAAACAGTAACGCTTTCACCAGAAGCGATTGAGGTTTTGCAAAACCGAAAATCAGATGATAGTGAATTTGTTTTTCCCGGCATCGGCAAATCAGGACACATTCAGGAACCAAGAAAAGGCTGGGAACGCATATTAAAAAGCGCAGAAATAAAAGATTTGCGACTTCATGATCTAAGGCGCACATTGGGAAGCTGGCAAGCAAAGACCGGTGCATCGCTGGCGATTATTGGCAAATCGCTTAATCATAAGAACCAAAATACAACGGCGATTTATGCGCGGCTTGATCTTGATCCGGTTAGAGACTCGGTTAATACAGCCACAAGCGCAATGCTTGCAGCAGGCGGGCTAACAAAGCCAGGTGAAATTGTGCAATTTAAGAAAAAGAAATAACAAATTGCAATATGTACGTAGCGACAAACTAAATGACTGATTTATCAAATAAACTCAGGATCGATTCCATACCCAATTATTTATCTTATTATCAATCAGTTGCATGCCAAATGATGACTAGGTTTTGGCATTTTTGGTAAGCATTTAAGGATGTCTTTTTGCAGAAATTTCGGTTCATTTTTGAATCGTTTTGACTTGTACTAATGGAATGAGCGCCCACCGGGTTTACTACCAAGTTAACTGTATCTGAGCGACAAAGGGATTATGAGACACACTCACTAGATTAAATATATTTATAAATCAATCTATTGCAATGCTTGCCAGCAACTAAATCTGTATCGAACGACCTTAATAAGCGGTATTCTTAATGGAATTTGACACAAATTTGTCACAATCAATTTTTTACTTTAATTTAACTCATTCTCTTGGGGATCTGCTATTAACTGTACTTTAAGTTGAAAGGATGAATTCAAAACAAGTATCCAAAAGAATTATTTCATAAAAACTTTTCTCATTCAAAAGGTATGATTTCTTAAATTAACACTGTTATTTAAAGTTGAATGAGAATTGCCGATAACAGCTATAAATAAACTTAACCGCTTTTTGTGCTAGCTCTGAATAAATCAGTATTAAAAAATGTAAGCTATCAAATTTAGCATGAGATTCTTTGAAGTAATAGTTTACGTCGATCATATACCATGCGATACTTCACCATGAGTATGCTATCTAAATAATAGGGGAATTACTATGATTGCTGCTGCTCCTCCCAGAGATCCATCGCTAGGTTTAGTAAAGCTTATCTTTTCGTTGAAGGCGGATCAAACACATTCTGTGCCAGATGAATTGAAGGATCATTTAACAAATGTAATTTCTGAAGCGAAAGCATTTCTATCAAATCCTAATTATGTTCCAAAACGTTCTAATCCGGAAGCGATAGCGTTGGCGCTCTGGATGAAGGCTAACGAGGAACTTACTGATGCAGTAGAAGGAATTACTACATTTGAAAGTATTGATTCAACATTAGCAAAGAAAATTCTTGATCAAATGAGAGCGCACCCTGGTTACTAGAACTAATCTCTTATTATTAAAAGAAGAACTAACAAAGATAGCAGAAACACCTTATTTTAGTTCTGAACTTAATGTTTATCTTTCTCAGCTTCGATTAGTTACAAAAGAAATTCTATTAAATTATCCTTCAATTCCGCTAGATATTTCGGAATTCATGGTAGATCAAATTTGGACTGCATCTAAATTTCTCTCCGGTAGTACATCGAAGAAAATACCATACGAAATTGTACATTGCTTAAAAAAAGCTCTTGCACCTTGGACACAAAAGAATGCGCTTATAACAACGGCTCTTACACAAGAAAAAGCTTATAGTTTCTACTTTCAAGGAATTTCTCAGGAATTCTACACATTGGCAAAAGCATGTACTCGTGTAGAATTTAATAGTGAGCTAGTGCAAATTGCGTTTCCACAAATTTATCGCCATAGGCCACTTTTGAATGTGGCGCTTTACCATGAATTAGGTCATTTTTTAGATGTTCATCATGGAATAGTGAATCAATCATTATTACTTGTGCCTAGTGAACAACTTCCACTCCCAGGTATTAATTTTGCCAATTTTTCACCTGAGCAAATAAACTATCTTGCTAACTTTCATCGTCGTGAGTATTTTGCAGACATTTTTGCTGCAAGTTATGTAGGAAAAGCATATAGAGAATTTCTAGATGCGTTCGCAAGGAACAATCCAGTTAGCACTACTCATCCCGCAACAAATGATCGACTTAATTTAATCAATAATTTCCTTTATGGAACCCAAAATAACATTCTTGATCTATTCCAAAAATCACTTACTCAATTAAGTTTACGACAACTTAACATTAATTACTCTGTACCTGATGTTTCTGCAGCGTTTGATAATGCTCGACCTTATACAATTCGAAATGAGGCAGAACTACATGGTATTTACGAGGCTGGGAGTACTTACCTATTGCAAGCACAAACTAATCCAAAAAATTTATGGACTAAAATTGAGGAAACGACCAAGGAGCGAATCATAAATGATCTTGTCGAGAAATCTATTAGAAACAGTATGATTGTTGATCATTGGGAGGCGCGATGAGTCTCCTTTCCAATAAGCAGATACGCGAATTACTCGCATCATCTGATCCAGACAGCTTATTTGTCGATCCATTACTTGAAGAAACGCAAATAGGAGCCGTGACACTTGATTTACGTCTTGGTTATGATTTTCTGGTTTCAATTCTTACCAGGAAACCTTCTATAGAAACAGGAAGCAATCCAGGCAATCCACATCGGGCCATAGGTTCATATTTCCAAGAAACTCGAAGAGAGCTTGGTGAAAAATTTGTTCTATACCCTAATCAAATCGTTTTGTGTACGACCATGGAATATGTTTCCTTGCCATATAATGTTTATGCCGATATCCTTTCGAGAAGCAGTTATACACGATTGGGGGTGCCTATAAACACGATGGTGCAACCAGGTTTTCGTGGGTGCATACCACTTGAGTTGTTTAATCATGGTAATAGTCCAATAGAGCTTGTTATTGGAAGCCGAATATGCCAAGCACGTTTCTTTGAAATAAATGGCATCGCTAATTACATCGAAACTACTCGTCCCAGAAAATATTTTGGTCACGTAAGGCCGATTGTGTCAGCCGCTGACATGGATTGCGAAATAGAAAAATTAAGATATATTTCAGAAAAAATTTAGTTCCCTTCACCTCTAAATTGCTGGAGTTTGAATATTTAGTTTGATACCCTTCTGATTACAAAGCACATAGCCATATTTAGGTATAATTAAAATCAAACACTTGCAATGCTTACCAAAGCTCTAAAACGCACCATAATGTAATAAATACAGTATTTGTGCCATAATTTGACACATAATTGTCACAGAATTTTCTAACTTTTATTATTTGTATAAATATCTCACAAACAAACTACCATAATCTTTTGGTAAGGCATTGTTGTATATTATATTTACAAAATTTTATAATTACTTGTTAGATTGCTTGTTTCATCTCAACCAATTCAAACCAAGAAATGACGCAAGTCGAACGTTAAACTTTACCTCCACTCGCCGCATTTGTATATTATTCATCACTAAGGAAAGCCATCGTGCCTCATCTTCAAAGTTTGATTAAGTATTTCAAGGGTGGCAGCGCAGAAGAAGAAAAGGAGATTCGGGGAGAGGTATTTGTTCCTCCAAGCAATCTAAACACTCTTCTCAGCTTTGATTTTCACTCGAACGTTATCCTCCTTGGAAATAAAGGAGTTGGAAAGTCGATATTCGTGAATGTTCTCAACGAGGCATACTTGGAGAATGGTGAACTTTCGCTACTCATCACACCGGGCGATTTACAGTGCGACCCTATTCTCTCGAAGAAGACTCTGGCGGATAGGAAAGCTACTGCCTACGGCCAAATTTTACGCTCGGCTGCGGGAATTATCGGCAAACACTCTAACGAAAACGAGATCCCCATTGATGCAGACGTTGTAGCGCTTCAGAAATTGGCAATCAAAGATGGCTTTTCAAAACCAGACCTAATTACGAAGTTCTCCAAATTCCTTTCCAAGGTAACGCCGCATGGAGGAAAGATTGCCCAAGCTCTTCTTGCGGAACAGGCAAATAACCTGGGGAAGAATAATCTTACCGACGTGGTTGATAGATACCTCATCGATCGAGGCCGCACATTATGGTTGTTTATTGATGATATAGATGACGCCGTCGCCAAGAACTCAAAAGGAGCATTCGACTATAACGCCTGCTGGGCTATCGTCTCGGCGGCAATTGAGTTATCCGAGGACATTTCATCTCTGAGGTGCATCATTTCTGTTCGATCAGACATTTGGCATTTGATGACACGGATCCATAACCATGGTACAGAAAGGCGAGACAAGTTGGGACAAATACATGAACTCAAGTTTAGTGAGGAAGAGCTCCGCAAAATTTTCAACAGACGTATCGAACTTGCTGCTCTTCATGCAAAATCAAAAGCTGGGATATCGACCTTTTTTCAAGAAAACACCATAACACTCCCCGGCATTAAAGGAGATAAGCGAACTTGGGACCTATGGCTCACCAAGATTGCTCGATTCCGACCAAGAGATCTAGTGAAAGCCGTTCAGATGCTTATTATTGCTGCGAAGGACAAGCAAAGCGATGTAATTGGAGATGCACAAGCTCATTCGATCCTGCTGAAATTTGGGATTGAGCGCATTGAAAACATTTTCGATGAGTACGGCCAGATATGTCCGCAGATAAGAGAAGTAATCAACGATTTGACAGAAAAGACCACATACACATTCAGCGAGATTATCGACCTACTAAAGAAGACCCCGAGCAGGAGAGCTACTCTCATTGATGGCATTGCTATGCGAGCAACAAACGAACACAGCATCGAACTGCTCAGAATTCTTCATATGGCTTGCTTCATCAATCCGCGAATTGGCTCTCCTGATAACTACGACCACCTCAATTACAATGATTACCCGAATATCGTAGACATAGCGAAATTCAACGATCTTCAAAAGTACACATGGCAAATACATCCGACATTTCACACATACGTTGTCGAACAGCAGAAGAAGACTAAGTTTCATTGAATGCGAGATCAAAGCAATCTCCTGTTGTGTGAGGCGATTATTTATCCTAGGGGCCACTAAGGCTTTTTGAAATATGTCGTATCGAAGATCTTTTGGCATGTGCCTATTCTGTATCCCGCTATTGAATATCTCAAATCAGGATTCTTGCAAAACATATAGGCTCTAATATAAACGCCGGCTTTGTCTGTGCCCGTCCCTTAGCACAATGTTAAGTAATTTTTATCTGCAGAATTTTGAATTCAACTTGAATTACAATTTTTTAATAAAAACAACTAACCAAATGATAAAGTAAGAATAAATCTTATTGCTACGTGATAATATCATTGAAACCTAGATATATCATTGTGATGAGATTTTTTATGACTACCTCCTCAATCGAACAGTTAATAGAAATAAAAGATGAACTTCGAAAATCTCTTCCAAATATAAAAGTATCTGAATTTGGTGATTCTAAATATGGACCAGAAAACGAATATACAGCAAAAGGAGTTATTGCTGGGCTTGATGCATTAA
Organism: Nitrosomonas sp.; assembly: GCA_017994575.1. GTDB lineage: Bacteria > Pseudomonadota > Gammaproteobacteria > Burkholderiales > Nitrosomonadaceae > Nitrosomonas. The sequence continues at coordinate 33,390 of JAGOKN010000018.1, read as the reverse complement.
TAACAGATTTAGCCTCTCTTACGAAAGCTCCAACAAAATTTATCCAGGCTTCTAATCATAATGAAAGGACTCAACTAGTACAAATATTTAGAAAATCACTAACGGATGTCAATAACAAAAACCTAGCATCCATCGCAGAATCTATAGATCAAATTAAGCCCCTGATGCGAGTTTATGGAGTTCGGCAGAATGGTGATAGAAAAGAAGAATTTGTTAGTCATATCGATGAATTACAAAGAAAAGCACTTGAGTTCACGGAGAATCTTGGCACATTCTCTGAGACAATAAACTCATTAGATAATATCAAATCTCAAATAGATGCTTATCACGGGAATCTAAAAGAACGACTCAGTCAATTAGAGAGTGAAGAAGGCAGACTACAAAAATTAATTGAAGAAATTGAAGAAAAGAATGAAAAAATAAATTCCTTACTAGATAAATTTGCAAAACAATCTGTTGAAATTGAATCCTTACTAACTGATTCAAGAAGTCACGAAGAAATTATTGATTCTTTTTCAAAGAAAGTTATTCAAAGAGAAGATCAACTAAAAGAACAAGAACATAGAACAGAGAAATTCAACGAAGCACTAGCACAATATAAGTATATTCAAGAAAAATACTTAGAAGAAGCATCTGAACTCATTGAAAGCGCCAAGATCGCACTTGAATACAAAACGGCTGAAGGTTTAAGTGCTGCATTTACTGAGAAATACAATGAATCAAAAAATGATGGATCTACTAAAGGTTGGATAATTGCATCAGCCTTGTTTCTTATAGCTGCAATTGGTATTGGCATATGGACTGTATCTGAAAAAGATCTTGAAATAGAAGCTATTGTAGCGAGAGTGTCATTAATTCCAATGTTGATAGCTGGTGCGTGGTTTGGTGCCAGTCAATATATTAAGCAAAAGAATTTAGCCGAAGACTATGCTTACAAAAGTGTTCTAACAAAATCAATGGTTGGCTTTTCTGAACAGCTATCTGGAGATAAGCGTAAAGGAGAGGAATATACACATTATATTAAGAGTGTCCTTAACGAAATTCATAATGATCCATTAAGAAGGCATGGCATAAAGAATATCTATGATAAAGTTGAAGAAAAGAAGTCAAAAGATCCACAAAAGGATACAGTTTCATTGCAAGAGCTATTATACAAATTTAAAGACGAATTAAAAGATCTTCTAGATCAGCACAGAAAAACATAACAAGCTGAAATGTCCCTTCCGCTCTTGAATATATTTATTAACTATATGAAGCCGTGGAATTAGTCTTTCTTGCCGCTGTTTGAAGAAAAGTCGTCTCTCGGGTGCGTCGGTCGACCCGACGCAAGGCCATGCCCATGAAGCTGGGCATGCTGGCCGATCCCGTTCTATTACCGTGTTTCAACTACCTGCCTCATCCTGCAAAACGCTTTTGACTTTTGTTCTTTCCTTCATCTTCAGCACCATATAATTTCTGCGCAACGAAGAAGCTTAGGAAAATAAAAAATCCTATGAGTGAGATAGATTTCAAATTAGGATTTTTTTCTTTCAAAGAGTATCCTAATAAAATGGTAATCCCCCCGAAAAATAACAGGATTTAGAAGTAGAATTTTCTTGTAATTTAAAGACAGGAGGTTCTGCAATGAAGAAATCGAAATTCAGTGATAGCCAGATCATGGCGATACTCAACCAAGCTGAGGCAGGGATTCCAGTGCCTGAACTGTGCCGAGAACATGGAATGAGCAATGCAACATTTTACAAATGGCGTAGTAAATACGGCGGTATGGATGCATCGATGATAGCCCGGCTCAAAGAATTGGAAGAAGAGAACCGGCAGTTGAAAAAGATGTATGCCGAAGAGCGGTTAAAATCGGAGTTACGCAAGGAAGCGCTCGAAAAAAAGTGGTAACGCCGTGGGAGCGGCGCGACATAGCTAAACAGGTTGTTAAGCAAAGGAAGATCAGTATCCGCCTATCCTGCGATATCTATGGTATCAGCGAAACCTGCTACCGTTACCGGCCTGGTCTCAGTGCTGATAACCGTATTATTGCCGATTGGCTGCTGCGGTTGACACACAACCAGCGAAACTGGGGTTTTGGCTTATGCTTTCTGTATTTGCGCAATGTGAAAGGTTTTGTCTGGAATCACAAGCGTGTTTACCGTATTTATCGGGAGTTGGAACTGAATATGCGGATCAAGCCGAAAAAGCGGCTCAAACGCGACAAACCGGTGACACTAGCGGCACCGTCAGCAATCAACGAAACTTGGTCAATGGATTTTATGCATGATCAGCTGGAAGACGGCCGCAGCTTTCGACTATTGAATATATTGGATGACTGCAATCGTGAAGGGTTGGGTATTGAAGTGGATTTTTCCATACCGGCAGAACGAGTCACACGTACATTGGATCACCTGATCGAATGGCGCGGCAAGCCTAACCGGATTCGCTGTGACAATGGCCCTGAATACATCAGTGGCACAATAGCTACCTGGGCAGCCAAGAATGAAATACAGCTGGAATTCATTCAGCCAGGTAAACCTCAGCAAAATGCCTACATTGAACGTTACAACAGAACCGTGCGTTATGATTGGTTAAGTCAGCACTGCTTTGAATCAATTGCCGAAGTTCAGGACTATGCAACAAAATGGTTGTGGACCTATAATCACCAACGACCTAACACGGCCATTGGGGGAATAACACCAAAACAAAAGCTCGTTCAATTAGAGCGTTAACCTCTACTTTTAACTTCGGTTAATAATGGGGGGATTACCATATTTACGCTGTTATTTGCATTACAAGCCTCCACACATTAGTCAATTGCGACCTCACACCGCGCTTGACGACAAAACACCAAATGAGTTCTACTTCGATAACCTGCCTGCAATGCAAAAAATAAGGTAGGCATTAACGCAAGATTTCCACTTAAGATATGGGAAAAATTGTCCAATCAAGTGAGGCCACTTCTGTTTACAACTGAAAAAAGGGGAAATGAAATGCAAAAGGAATCTGTGGTACAAAGTGTGGTGATTTGTGCCCTTTTGTCTGCTTGTGCTAGTCCGATGCAGCAATCTTCATCATTGAGTGACAAATATTTGATTAAGGAAAATAATAAAGGGACAGTTCGAGGTATACCTTATTATTTACCTGATACAGTAATACCAATTAAAGTAAGTGGAGATTTTCAAGTTCTTCCTGACCGTAAACCTAAAGATCCCAAGATAAATCCCAATCCCCAAGATTATGAATATGTTTTAACGTTTACTATTGACGAAGCAAAACAAATACCTGACCCAACTGCGAGGTTGCTACTTGAATATAATTTATCAATGCGTAGCAGTGACGAATTTCGACTTGCCGTAACGAAAAATGGATTGTTGAATACTGTTAAATCTTTGTCGGAAGATAAAACTGGTGAAGTAATAGTTAAGCTTGCAGAATTAGCGAAAGAAGGCATAAAAATAGGCACCACATTTAGTATAGGTGTTGATGGTTTATTGGATCAGCAGTCAATAAAAGAACAATCCCCAGATGAAAGACGGAAGGCATGTTATAGCCAATTAAAGAAAATGTCAGTCTCTCATAATATCAATGCAAGTGACTTTTTGAATCCAATAATGCAATCTACTATGCGCGAGCAAGTAATTGCAGAAATAAATTCTAAAATTGTAAAAACAATGATAACTGACGGAACAAAACCAGTTGGAACATTTAATTTAATAAGTAATGTTGATTTTAAAAACAAAACAAAAACACTAGTAACAGATGAAACTCCAAAACCTAAAGAAGCTAAGGAAAATGATAATGAAAGAGGTATAGTCTTTAGAGTTATGGAACCGGCTAACTTACAGGTTACTATGGACACATCGAATCTAAAATTTGAAAAAAGTGGTCAAACTTGTACATTACCACATATAACTGAGTCAGTTGAAGCATTACCAATGATGGTGGCAAACCCATCAAAAACTTATGTAGTAGATACAAATAGAGCTGTTTTTGTGAAGAAAAGAGTAGATTTGATTGTTAGTGATGGAGTTTTAACAGGCATTGATGTTGATAAGCCAAGTGAGCTGCTTGCTGGCATTTCAATCCCAGTTGAAGTCTTGAAAACTATAGCTTCAATTCCTGGTGAGATTTTGAGTCTTAAAGTAAAAGGTATGGAAGCTGAAAAATCGTTAACTACAGGTGAAGCTGAGATTATTAAGCAGCAAGTTGAAATTATCAAACAGCGACAAGCTCTTTCTGATATTCAAAAATAATGGATTAGATGTAGTAATTCAGACCCGATCTGACAGTCACCCGATTTGACGATGTGCCTGTTAGATCAAATTCAGTTATTCAATGCGGTGATTTTATCGTCCCATACCTCCTTTGCGTCAATTAACGTTTGCATTGGTGTGCGCCCGCAGCACATCTTGCGGGTATAGGAAAAATAAACCACCTTTTCCATAAGTTTTGAATGTACTGAAAGCTGGTTCAATTCTCAAACACGGTGATAATCGATCAAAAAATGACTGTATTCCGATTCAGTTGTCACAAAAAGGCAAAGATTTTGCCGCATTTTGGCGCTTTAGGCGAAAGACGCCCAAGGGTAAAGGTCAGTTCCGTGATGAAGAGGATTGAAAGGAGCGAGCACGGGATCAGGTTGGCTCGAAAGGATCAAAGATTTGTGCAGGTGCTCTAGGCGGCGCCCTGGCAGGCAAACCAAGATGATCGAGAGTTTTATTGATTGCGGCTTTCTCCAAGAAGGCGGCGATGATTTTCATATTCCCGTCACAATGCGCGCAGCGCTCAATGCCGATCTCAAACACCCGCTTGAGCAAACGCGCCCAACTGATGCACACGGAAGCCAGGGAAGGCGGCACATCGTCATTCGCATCGAATGTAGTGCTTTTATTTTTCTTGCTGCTTGGAAATAAATTTCAGCGCGCTGACCGCATGGCTCCGATTGCCATTATAGTAAACCATGTACGCTTATATCTGTTATCTGTTGTAGCAGATCCTCTAGTTGACAAACATTGCTCTGCAATTCCCCTGTCTTCATTTAAAACAACAGCAGGAATCTATTATCCACTCTATGCTTAATACATCTACAGCTTTATCCACAGAATTTGTGGAAAAGAATTCTTACTGATTATTGGTATTCGATGAAGGAAAACGATCTTCCAACCAGTCCGCCCATTTAGTGGCTTTGATAATCAAATCAGCGCGATACTTTGCATTATATTTTGGAGTACGCGAATGATAATTGGCTGCTCTTGTCCAGATATCACCTTTGTCATTTTTGATATGCAAACGCACTCGCCATGCAGCCAGATCATAGGCATAACAACCCGGATTTGCTACGTGATCAGGCGTGATGCCATATTTTGATAAATCTTGAAGATAAGCTGTATTAAATTGCATCGAGCCAACATCGTGAGTACCGTTACTGTTACGTATCCATTGACCCGGTTTACCACCCTCTTTTTCGGCTATCGCCAGCAAGATATTGACTGGTACTTCATACTTGATGGCAGCAGTGATTGAGCACACCACTCTTTCCTGCATATCCGGCGGCAAATCCATCATCGAGCGAATTGCTTAAATGCCTTATCCATTATTTACCCCCTCCTCGCGAAATATTGTTCATACCTGACGATTCCTGAGCCTGGCCTTTTTCAATAGCGCTACGTAATGCATCCGACCCCGCACTTCTTGCTGCTGTCAGTCGACCGGCTGCCAGTGTGCCACCATAAGATGCAACAGCTGCCACTGTGCCTGCCGCTGCCATAAAACCACCTGCACTATTACTGCCAATTCCGACAGTCGAACCTATGCTACTACCCGTTATAATGCCAGCCAGCAACAGCGGCAATCTGGAAATCAATACAAAAAACGCAATCGAAAAAATCAGCATAACCGCCAGTTCTTCATAATTCAGTACATTTTTACCCATTTTGACGTAAAAACTGGATAACAGATCACTGCCGATACCAACGATCAGGAGCATCACAAATAGCTGAATACCAACACCCAGAACTGTTTTAAAGTAGTTTATGGCAATATCGGATGTCCAGCGTGCACCACCAAAACCTAAAAAGAAAATACCCGCATACATCAGTACCCAGGATGAAATCAGCAAGAGTAGCATGTTGACTGCAATGACTGCTAAAACAACGAGAATAATCAGTGATATGATGACTGCAATCAGGCTATCGATCGGTTGCAGTAGAGTGAGATTATTTGTTGCTTGAGTCCAGATTAAAACCCCTGTATCCATAACACTGGAATGACTGGCACCACTCGGCAAACCAGCAGCCGTGCCACCCAATTGCTGCATCGAGGCAATAATAGTACCCGCTATATTGTGACCTGATACAGCATTGGTCAGCAGCCAGAAATAAAATCCTGTGAAGATAATGAAACGAGTGAACTCAGCAAAAAAATCCCCAATGTCTGCCTTGCGCAGTAACATCATCCCAAAAGTCCAGACCATGGAAATCAACACTAAAGTCCAAAACAAGCGCTCAGCTGCACCTTGTATGACTGTTTGCCAGGTTTTAACTTTTCCCAAAAATTTTTGGATTACCTGATCTAATACACTTTGATTCGTAGCAGGATCAATGTAAGCAAGCTCTGCAAATACGGCAGATGAAAAACTTAACAATATAATAAAAACAAGCAAAAATATGATTGGGCTTTTTAACATTTAGCTAATCCCCACAATTTTATAAAATGCTCACTTAGTGCCATCCATCTGTTTCTTGAATTTATCAGGATCAGAGACATCCATTTCGAGCCAATTCTTTCTTTCCGGCATTTCACTTAATTCCTTCTTAGGCTCCTTCAATTCAAGCTTGCCATCGCCATCCTTATAACACCCTGCCAACAGCAACAAAGACAATGAACAGATAATTGCAATAATTAAATGACTTTTTTTCATCGGTATCTCCTTGAGTTAGTGTTTCAAAAGGCATCCCTTACAGACCAGTTTCTACCCACTGGCAGTATTTCAGGACTCAATCGCTTGGTTGCCGCCTCACGCGCAGCCTGCTGCATGGCCTTTTGATCTACCTCGGCCTGACTAAGCGTATTGGCGGCATTATGCTGAGCAATCAGCATTTGACGCATTTGCAGCAACTGGTTTGCCTGGTACGCGGCCAATTGATTAGCATATTGCAGCGCTTCCATTTGCCCTTGGGCAGACTCGGTTCTTTGTTGTAAGACTTGCAGGTGCGCTGCATCCAGCGGAATCTGATTCTGATGCTCGCTCAAACCTCTCAGGAGCGAATCATTGGCATTTTTTTGTGCGTCGGTGCTGGTATTTTGTCCTTCCTTCAGGAGTTTCCAGGCGCCTTCATTGCATTTCTCCTGCAAACTAAAACAAGGGGAACTGCGATAATATTCAACATTGCGAAACCGCTGCATATAACCATCCAGTCCGCCATACTGCTGTTCATAATAGCGTATGGTATTGGTCAAATTGATGAGCCTGTTCATCGCATACTCCACTTTCGCCCAGACATAAGCAGGAGGCGCCACGGTATTTCGGATCATGTTCTCATATTGCTGCAATTGCGTCTGATACTGCTCTATTTGCTTCTGGGTCTGCTCTATCGCTTCAAGCGCGGTAATTGTGGTTTGTTTGATATTCGCCATATCAATGACCGCAAGACCACCTGCTTTGATAGCCGATGAATAACCGGCATTACCCAGTGCGAGCAGCATTACGATCAACTGAGCAACTAGATTTTTGCTATTTATCATGTTTGATCACTCCTGTTATTAATAATCAAATGATTGATACGGTTTGGAAAACTTCATGTCTTTGGTCACAATGATGTTAAAGCGATACCCCGGCCTGATTTCAAGCGTTGGGGAAATATTCAGGTTCTTGCGGATAAGATTGGCGGTGACCAACCCCAATTGCTGACCGAGCGATTGACTCATGATGCTACCGGCATTTTGCCGCCCGAACGCACCGCCTGCATCACGCTGGCTGTACGCAGCACCGGCAACAATCGCCGACATAATCAGGGCTGACCCAAAGATGCGCAGATAATGGTTATTGACCAGATCCTTAAAGCCTGCGTAGCCGACCCCGTCAGCACCCGGCATGGCACCGATATCCATGGTTTTTCCATCCGGAAAGATGATACGTTGCCAAGCAACCAGTACACGCGCCTGACCGAATTCCACTTCGCTGGAATAGGTACCCACCAATCTGGATCCTTGCGGAATCAAACGCCACTTACCAATCGGTGAGTCATAAATATGCTGGCTTACCTGTGCCATGATCTGCCCCGGCAGGCTGGAATTAATACCGGATATCAAGGTTGCCGGTATTACAAACCCGGTTTGCAGGACATAGGGGGACACTGGCTTTTGCACTTCGCTATTTAATTTCCAGCGTGCTTCTCCTTCTGCTGAATCAAAACGAGAATAATCCTTATCCCGTGTACCAGTCTCGTCATCCAGCAATCGAGGAGCGCCATCATCCATGAATTCATCACTTCTACCCGTTCCCATTCCTCCGGCTACACTCGATCCCCCATCCTGCCGCAACTGCGCCAGACGCGCATGATAGGCAGCCGTTGGATCTTCGCGCAGATTTGCATCAATCTGTTGACGCACCGATGCCAATTTTGCCAACATTTCCTCGCGCGTTTTAGGTGCACCGGCATTGGCTAAATCCGGCGATGATCCGGTACTTCTGGGTGCAACGACATTCACATTGGTTTTAGCCTTGATCGCTTCTTCCAGTTGCTGGCGTTTCAGCATACGAATATGCGCGATGTCGGCGTGAAGCGATGGATCGACAGTATCCATAGAGGGCGGCAGAGGCGGCCGATCCAGATCCGCTGGTCGTTCAATAATGATCCCCTGCGCAGATAGCTTTGCAGAGGGTTCAGGAATTACAGGCTGGGTTTTAGGTTCGATAATGCCGCCGATATAGTCTTTGGCAATCAGCGAGGCAAAGGAATTGCTCGACTGAGTATCATGATTACCATCAAAATCGTATTGACCGCGCTCAGCTGCGCGATTCATGGCAACAATCATCATAAGCAACATAAATATCAGCATGATTGCGCCAAAGATAACAATCGGCAGGTTATTGACGCGCCGCACCCCCACATTTTTGGCAACTACATCCGGGGATGAATCAGGTGATAAGAGTTTTGAATTGGTTGACATCACTCTTACCCCCCTTATTCTTTTCTCACCCAAAGACCGGCAGGATGGATACTGTCGGCCTGTACCGCAAATGCACGCGACAATCGCATATCGTCAATCATGAGTTTGACATGATACAAATCACCCGATTGGTCAATGATGTAACTCAAAGCCAAACCTTTTTGCGATTCAGTTTCGAGTTGATGAGGCACAGCAAAGATTTGCTGCTGAATTGATTGCTGAGTCGCTTCCTGAACCGCGAACCCTTCAAGACGCAGGTTTTCAATCAATGTTTTGCCAAACGGATCATTAACCTCATGGCGCAAATTAAACTGCGTATTAGCCGCCGGATACAGCCGCACTATTTGGGCCGTCACATCATCGGCCATGACTTTGCTGGTTATGGTTGAAGGATTTTGAATAAAATTGCCATACGGTTGCGTAGCACAACCATTCAGTAGCAATAAAACCAACATGAGGATAAAAATAGAGTTGGATGCGGTGATCATTTTATTCATCATTAATTCCCCCGCGTAATCGTCACTCGGCTTTGATTACCACCCACTCCCGCAATTAGAATCGCACGATCAAATACGGTATCTACAATATAGCGATCACCTTGCAAACGGTAATTCACTATGACCGTTTCATCTTCACTAAAAATACCGCCTTCCTTATTCAGCAGTAACAAAGTCGGCGCTTCAGTCTGCGCCATAATACTCGGCATTTGTATGATAGTTTTCTGACCGTCGTTATAGACCCGCAGCGGCTTCCAGGCAGCATCGCCAGACACTGCATACGCAAAATCCAGATTGCCCAAATATTCTCCGGTTTCAGGAATGGTGCGCGATTTCCTGATTCCCATCGCATGGCTTTCTTTATCTCTAATCGCATCCCATTTAATCAGCGCATCTTCCGGATAAGTAAAACTTACTCTCGGCATAAAATCGCGCCGATGAGATCGCAGACGCATGTGATAGGTGCGCCGGTTGGTGGTAACTACCAGTGATGTTTCCAATCCCACATCCAATGGTTTCACAATCAGATGCTGCACTTCAGAAGATCCCTGACCGGTAACCGCCGGTTCTATTAACCAACGCGCCTGGTCGCCCAAATGAATGGAATTAACCTGCTCCCCCGGCTGCAATTCAATATCGCATACCTGTAATACCGCACAGACGATGCTGGGTTGCTGTGAACCAAACAGAAAACGAATGGAGCCATCTGGCCCTGCAACTGGCTTTGTGCCGGTGGGATTAACTGCCTGCCATTTCTTGGCCAGATCAATGGCAGCACGTTCTTGTGGGGTTAGTTGCGGATTCTTATCGGTAAAATATGCTTCAGACAAGCCGTTGGCATAGCTTGGGACAACCAGTCCAATGGAGAGAATCAACGTGCTTAGGGTACTTAGCGCACTTAAAGAGAGTAACGGTTTCATGATGAGCGGCCTCTTTATGTTTGTTTCGACCAGGAGAAATCCTGGATATAAATGCCCAGCGGGTTATTTCGGATCTGCTCTTCCGTGGTGCTTTGTGTGGTCGGCTTGTTATAGATTCTCAATAATGCACGCATCTTGAATGGCGGCTCGGTTAAGTGCCCTTGGCGGTCATAGACTTTTTCCAACCAATCCACCTGCCAGGTCTCCGGTGATTGCGGGATCACCGATATGATTTCAACATTGACGGTTTGTGTTTCAGCGCGTTTGAAAGGACTGCTGGCATCAGTACTATTGAACCACTCATTGGCTTTTGCCGTGGCGGGATCGTTATTGGATAGCATGGCATACGCATGAAAGATGGCTTTACGCTGCAAGGCGATATCAGGAGTCACCATGCGCAAGTCATTGATGAATGCTGCAACCGAGGCATGCACAACGCGCTGATCGGCCCCAGCTGCGATATCCGCACGCGAAACCGCGATGGCTTCACCCAGTTTATTGACCTGCACGACATAGGGGATGAATTTGGACTGGCTGCCGATAGCAATGACTCCACCTACTCCTGCCAGCGCAATCAACAAACAAAGAAGTGCCAGCATTTGCCACATAGTGCGTGAAGCAATTACTTCCCGCATGTGATCATTCCAGGTACGCCGCGCTGACAGATAGGGGTTTTCGTTTTCACCGCAGCGGCGACCACCTTCCATCACTTCGTCATTGACACGCATAGTTTCATCCGCGCCCGGCTTTAACTTGAATAGTTCGTTGATCATATTCATGCGGCCACTCCATAATCAGATAACGTTAACCCTTTAATCGCCAACCATTCGTGAACCCAACGGTCGCCATACTTGTCACACAGGCTTTTAATTGTGGCAATCGATTCCTTATCCGTAGATCCCACAAAAGCTAACGCCAATGGCCCAAGTGCCAGATCGTAGAGCCGCCTGCCGTTCTCGGACACCGTGTAATATTGCTGTTTGGGAATCGCAGAAGCCAAGATCTCAATCTGGCGTGTATTCAATCCCATGCGCCGATAGAGTGCCGAAGCCTCTTCATCACGTGCAAATACGTTGGGTAGAAATATCTTGGTGGCGGTGGATTCAACAATGACATCTAGAATCCCACTGTTGGCCGCATCTGACAGGCTTTGGGTTGCCATCAGCACCAGACAATTGTTTTTACGCATGACCTTGAGCCATTCGCGGATCTTTGCACGAAATACCGGATGACCCAACATCAACCAAGCTTCGTCCAGAATGATGGCGGCAGGCTGCGCTCGATGCGCCGGAATAGATACAGCAAGGTGGGCAGTGCGTATTTATCACCGAGATTCATTAATTCCTCGATCTCGAACGTGGTGAAGGTTGAAAGATTCAATCCATCGGCTTCAGCATCGAGTAAGTGCCCCATCATGCCGTCAATAGTGTATTGCCGAAGAATCTCGCGTATCTCCTCATCCTGAATCGTCACTGACAAGTCCGATAAGGTTTTTGATCCGCTTTGATGCATGTTAGTAATGGCCTGACTGATTTCGTTACGCTGTAACGGGGTGACGGTGATACCGTTCAGTTCTACCATCAAACAAATCCATTCCAGCGCCCAGGCACGATCTCCCTTAGTCTGCAAGAATTGTAAGGGACAGAAAAACAGCGATTCATCGTCCCCTGCTACCGTGAAATGCTGACCACCCACGGCTTTGGTCAACGGATACATCGATAATCCCTTATCAAAGCAATAGATAGACATGCCCTGATAACGCCGCAATTGCGCGGCAATCAGTGCCAAGTGCGTGGATTTCCCCGCTCCGGTAGGTCCGAACATGAAAGTGTGACCTAAATCGCGCACATGCAGATTCAGCCGGAAAGGGGTTGCTCCTTGTGTTACGCAATGCATCAAGGGCGGTGAATTAGGGGGATACATCGGGCACGGTGCGGATTCCTTGCCGGTCCAGATGGTATTGACCGGCAACAGATCAGCCAAATTCATGGTATTAATAAGGGGTCTACGCACATTCTCAACACCGTGGCCGGGTAGGCTTCCCAGATACGCATCCATGGTGTTAATCGTCTCAACCCGCGCAGCAAATCCCAGATGATTGATGGCTTTCTCTACCTTTCGCCCGGCTTCTTCCAATGCTGCCCGATCTTCCATCATCAGCACGACTACGCTGGTATAGTAACCTTGACCTACAAAACCGCTATTGGTCTCCGCAATGGCAGACTGCGCATCTTCAGTCATATTCAGCGCGTCTTCATCAATGTTGCTGCTTTGCAGATTAAACACCTGATCAAAGAAGCCACGGATTTTTTGTTTCCAGCGTCTGCGGAATTTTTCCAGATGATTAACCGCTTCATGCGTATCCATAAAGATAAAGCGCGATGACCAGCGGTACACACCGGGTAATTCAGATAGCAGGTTTAACATACCGGGTGATGACTCCAGTGGAAAACCCTCAATCGAGACCACCTGAACGAAGTTGCGGCCAATCTTAGGCACAACCCCGCCCCACATTTCCTGACCACCGAGCAAGGTATCCAGATACATCGGATTGGCCGGTAACACCATCGGATGATCCAGGCCGGTCACGCATAATTGCAGCCACTGCAAGAAATCATCATGGGTGATGGTTGTGCCGTCTTCATTCACTAGCTTGTGGCTTTTTAAACGCGACAGATGAAATACGCTGGATAATCGGGATTCAAAGTTGGCACATTCGCGCTGGAAATATTCCAGCAGTCCTTGCGTTCTGGCTTTTTGGTCGGGTGCTTGGGCTTCATCGTCAAACATCAGTTCTACAAACTTGCGCTGCGCCAGCATTGGCGGTAAGTACGTGAGTGATACGATAAAACAGCTTTCATACATTGTGCCGATACGCTCGAACAGATTGCGCCGCTCCATATCAATGGCAGCAGTCACAGGATCAGGATAATTGGAGTGTGCTTTATCTGAATAACCTTGTGCCGGTTTGCGGATGGCATCGACATGAATCATCCAGCCATTGCCTAAACGGGATAATGCCTGATTAATGCGGAATGACACGCGCTCACGCTCGATCTCGGTACTGCTGGCCGTATCATCGCCGCAGAATATCCAGGCAGCCATCAATGAACCGTTCTTGCCGACAATTACGCCATCTTCCACAACCGCTGCATACACCAGCAGATCGGCAAAACCCATTGCTTTGGATCGATGGTGATCCAGTCTTAATTCTTTGCCCGTATCACGGATACGGATAAACAGTATCAGAAGCAGCAAGGCACCACACACTGCGATAAGAATTGTGATGGCGGCAATCATAGATGCTGTTTTTCCTGTGTGAGCGTATTGTCATAAAAAGGTGTGCTTCGCGCCGGATAGTATTTTTTGTATTGCATCTGGCGCAGGTAAACATGACGCAATTGCGGATCATTTTTAGCCATCAGTCGCAGTGCAAACAGTGCAAAAACCCATAGGGCTATGCCGAAGAGTGTGGCTTTGACTTCCATCGCCACAAAAATGGATGTCGCAGCAATCAGGATAGAGAACATAACCAGTTCCCGGTCACCACCCATAAACAGGTTAGGACGATTACCCGATTGACGGATAGGTATGGTTCGAAGCGCCATAATCAGCCTCCTATTCCTGTGAATTTACGATTGATTCCTGGTCTTGGGGTATTTCACCCGGAATAACCGCGCCCTGAAATAGATTGGTCATGATGTTGTTGGCCCCCACGAGTAATGCCATAACCAGCACGATAAAAATCAATGTGCGGAAAAATGCATTGAGTTCACCACCAAAGATCAGAATGCCACCTGCAACGACAATGCCGACAATGGATAGGGTAAAAGCAACGGGACCGGTGACGGAGTTTCTGAGATTCACCAGCCAAGTTTCATAGGGAAGCGCACCACCTGCGCCTACAGCGGCTTGCGCGTTATCGGTTGAAAACAACAGTGCAAATAAAAAAACGATTGAGAAGAAACAAAAGAATGGAGAGATATCCTTGATATGAATCAGTTTCATTGACTGGCTCCTATGGATGATTTACAACTTCTTGATTTGGTAACTTCCTCTTTTAAAACCTTGTACTTCGATAATTTGCTGGATTTTCCTGCCATGCGGTGTGCGCGTGATATGCACGACCATATCAACCGCCTCTGCAATTAATGGCATGATCTCCACAGGTGCTGAAGGATTGCGTGAAATCAGGGATTCCAGGCGGGTTAGTCCTGATAGCGCATCATTGGCGTGTAATGTGGCGGCTCCACCCTCATGACCGGTGTTCCAGGCATCGAGTAAATCCAATGCTTCAGGGCCTCTCACTTCACCGACCAGAATGCGATCCGGGCGCATACGCAAGGTTGTTTTTAACAACTGGGTCATGTCGACATCGAGGGTGGTGTGATACTGAACAAAATTCTCGGCAGCACATTGAATCTCGCCGGTATCCTCCAAGATAAAGATGCGCTCATCCGGGTCACACAGAACCATTTCATTGATAATGGCATTGATCAAGGTCGTTTTGCCTGATCCGGTGCCACCAATGACTAAAATGTTGCGGTGCTTGCGCACGGCATCTTTGATGACATCAGAGTGTCTTGGTGACAACACACCGGTTTCTACATACTGCTCAAGCGTAAAAATCTTGATGGCTTTTTTACGGATGGCAAAAGTGGGGGATGGAACAATGGGGGGTAATTGACCGGCAAAGCGTGAATTATCGAGCGGGAATTCACCCTCGATCATCGGGTTGAATCGATTGACTTCTTTACCGTGGAAACCGGCTACCGTTTTGATAACAGCCTCTACCTGGGCAGCCTGGATATTTCCGATATGTTGGATCTTCTGACCAAGCTTCTCTTGCCAGATACGGCCATCGGCGTTGACCATGATTTCAACCGTTTCAGGATCTTGCAAGGCCGACAGTATTTCCCTTGCGTCGCGCTCCAGCTTGCTCTTTGCCCGGTCTTTAACGGTTGTGACGTGAGGTAATTGATCTTGCGATGTCATGCGAGTACTCCAACAACTTACACACGACATAACAATATAACGTAATTAAATTTTGTGCAATACTTTTTTTACTGCTTTTTATTACTTTATTTATTTCTTACTTTTATTTTTTTAACAAGAACGCTCTGTTCTTTTTATCCCATTGCTCGACTTGATATGCCTCAAATTCACTCAGAACGCCACCTTTCCAGACAAAACCTTTAGGCAAATGCTTTAGCTTTCGATTGGTTAATGCTTCAAGATCAGTCGCGCTCATATCCGAACTATCCAATAGCATCGGTAGTGGGGTCTCGAGTGCTTCTGCAATTGCCTCTATAATTCTGAGTGATGGATTGGCTTTGTCATTAGTCAGATCAGTAAAAAAAGAGATGGAAACACCCGCCTTCTCTGCCAATTCTGACTTGGTCATATCCTTTTCATCAAGGATACGCAAAATATTTGTGATTAAGATTAAATTGTACATATAATAGCCCTGCCATTTTTAGGGTTTAAGCAGCTTAACTAATCAGCACCATTGTTTTGCAGTAATATTGCTGCTATTTTAATCCAAAATAAAAACACAAATTCATTAATTCAATGGAGGGCTAAATAATAGTTTCGTTATATACATAGTTTATGGATAATTATTAATAATAGGATTAAAATAGAAATCAAACTAATAATTAACTACATTATTGATTTGTATAAATATACTTAAATTAATAATTACCTTAAAATGCTATGGATAGAGGGTAGATGAGTAATTGATGGAAAGTCCGGAGAATCTGAAAACATATGCCGTTTTATTTGTTGATGACTACATACATAGCCTCTATCTTTCTAATCATAAATGGGTAGAATTATTTAATCAAAATAAATATTTTTACCCAGTATAACGAGCGCAAGTTAAGCCCACGATAAAAATGACAGGAAAAAAAAAGGATAATAAAAAAAGGCTTGTTGCGCCTATCGGTGCGACAGAAATTGACATCACGCTGATCAGCGAAGATATCCATCAACCCCGGAAGGAATTTAATCAGGAAACGTTACGAGAATTAACGGAGACGATTAAATTACGCGGAGTGAAATCACCGATATCGGTTCGCCCCAATCCGGATAAACCGGGAACCTATATTATTAATCATGGTGCAAGACGCTATCGCGCCAGCATTAATGCCGGATTAACCAAGATTCCGGCATTCATTGATACCGATTACAGTGAAGCTGATCAAGTAATCGAGAATCTGCAGCGAGATGATTTAACCTCCAGAGAAATTGCTGACTTTATAGGGCGACAACTGGCGGGTGGTAAAACCAAATCTGAAATTGCAAGGCTCATTGGCAAAACTAATCCCTATATCACCATGCATGCCACACTCCTTGATCTACCTGATCCACTCGCAGAAGTGTACCGGACAGGCCGTTGCACAGATGTCACTGCACTCTATGATTTAACAAGGCTGTATAAAGCCAATTTGGATGAAGTAATCACTTGGCTGGCACTCAGTACACAAGAAGAAATATCACGATTGGATGTATACCAATTCAGTAAATTCTTAAAGCTTAAAAAAACGCCTCCATCTAATTCTGTGGATGATCATGTATCCAGTACTGGAGACAAATCCAATGCCACTCCTGGTAGTAACAGCGATCAAAAACAAGGTACCTCGCCTTCATTGCTGGACTCTATTTACAATTTGATTAAAAAAGACAAACGCAAGCCACAGGATTTAATGCGTGATCTGCCTAACGATAGTAAAGAGTTACTAAAGACCAAGATTAGTGATTATTTTGAGCAAGGCAGAAATTGTTCCAATATCGTTCAATTCACCATCAAAGCACTGCAAGATGGCAGCTTCTCAGCCAAGGGGAGCGGCGCACTGCAATTGATTGCCTTTTTGCATGGCATGGAAAGATCAGAGTCTTTCGATCTCATGAGAATACTGGAAGAAATCGCCGGACAACAAGAAGCGGGATAATTTTGACTTGCTATCAGTGCTACACAACTAATTGAAATGATGACATCCGAAAAGCTACGAATGATTGTAATGAATGGACAAAAGATTCTACAAACTCAAAACAATAATGAATGGGAAACGATTGGCACTATCAAGAAGGTTGAGGAAGGTATCAAGCCGGGTGTCTACAATATTTATTTAGCTAAAACACCGGTTGATAAAAATCAGTATGAAGGACAAGTTATTCATATTGATAAAGAGAATGCTGTTTTTTATCAGCAGGTCAACAAAGATTATATTGTGCACCAATTAAGTGCTGTTGATGGCAAACCTGTTGCGGGTAAAGATGTAGCTATTACGTATGATGGGGAGAAGGCCACGTTGATCCCGATAGATGCGTTCAAGAATAAAAGAACGTTGAAAATTTGATTGGGTAAATTTTGCCAATCAGAACTGAAGATTTACCAGTTAACAGCGTCAAGTGCTGCTAGGAAGTGATTGTATCAAGAATCTCATGAGAACCAACATACCTCACAGTATGATGAGCTATCCATGTATTGATGGATTTGGGTTTCATTAACCATTAGTACGTGGTGATTGCGCGATGAGACTGATACAATGCAACACTATAAATGATGTTGAATCTGGTAAATATCACATAGATACCCTCACGGAATTCAAATGAAATATGCCTACGAAGATCTGAATAGCGATCAATTCGAGACACTCATTGTATTTTTGTGCCAGCACCTGCTTGGTATATCGGTTCAGGGATTTTCAAGAGGACCAGATGGAGGTCGCGATGCTAAATTTGTTGGAACCGCAGAACTGCACCCGAGTAAAGCTTCGCCTTGGATCGGAACAATAATTATCCAAGCTAAGCATACCAACGGCTATAACCGTCATTTTTCTGAAGCTGACTTTAGCGGTGGTGTAAACTCAATTGTCGGTAAAGAAATTCAACGAATTAAGAAACTACGTCATAGCAAACAACTTGATCATTACATGCTATTCGCAAATCGGCGCTTAGCTGGCAACGCAGAGAGCGATATACGTGCTCAAATTTCAAAAGAATGTGACATTCCAGAGAGCTCAATCTACCTGTGCGGCATTGAGCAATTGGAATTATTTCTAAAAACTTTCCCTGAAGTCGCGCTTAAGGCAAATCTTGATCCAGTTGACTCCCCGTTAATTGTTAGCTCGGACGATTTAGCTGTGGTAGTACAAGCGCTGGCAAAGTATCGCACTGCTTTGTCTGCTGTAATTGACACGCCACCTGTACCACGCATTCCCTACGAGCGGAAAAATGAGCTTAATAACATGACAGAGGCTTACGCCAAAGAACAACGTAGACGCTACCTCAAAGACACATCCCAGATTAGAACCTTCTTAGCTGCGCCTGAGAACATTGATTTACAACGTTTATATGAATCAGTGACAGAGGAGTTTCAACTTAAAATCACTTCCAAACGCAAGGATCACCAGTCCTTTGATTGTGTAATGGAGTATCTTGTTGAATTGCTATTTAGTCGCGATCCAATACTGTGTCAGCATGCACATAAGCGACTAACACGAGCAGTACTATTCTATATGTACTGGAATTGCGACATTGGAGAATTAGACGATGCTTAGACCAACTAAACATTCTCACCCAGATCGCACAGTCATCAATATATCCTTGCTTTTATTGCAACGTTTGCAAGCTCGCCGCTTTGACGAATATGACGCTTTGAAGAAATATGCGAAGAAGGCTGTTGTTGGAGGCGACATACTTTTCTTACCCGCATTGAATTTTTTGTATCTGCTGGGTTTGATCGACTATCACCCCAAGACAGATGCTGTGGAGTATATAGGGCCTAATGAAGCTATCTAGATTTTATTCTAATAAGTCTGATCTTTTTGAGGCGATTGATTTCCGTGCGGGCATGAATGTTGTCATGGCTGAAATTCGACTGGCTGAAAACCGCAGGAAGGATACTCATAACCTCGGAAAATCAACACTAGGTCGATTGATCGACTTCGCACTCTTAATGAATCGTGATCCGAAGTTTTTTCTTTTTAAACATCTAGACATTTTCAAAGAATTTATTTTCTATCTTGAAGTTGAGCTTGAAGATGCATCATTTCTCACAATACGTCGCGGCGTTGATGAAGCAACGCGAATTAGTTTCAAGAAATATCAAGCTGGCCATCAAGACTTCTCTACACTCCCATCGCCAGAATGGGATCACTCGGATGTTCCATTTGAGCGAGCGATTGACTTGTTGGATAGCTTGCTTGACTGGCGTGTACTAAAACCTTGGTCATATCGTAATGGACTTGGTTATTTGCTACGTACTCAAGATGACTACCAAGATGTTTTTCAACTGCGTAAGTTCGCTGGAAAACACGCTTACTGGAAGCCATTTCTTGCTCACATACTAGGCTTTGATGCAGAACTTATTTCCGAACATTACGACAAAGAGAAACAACTATCAGAAAAACAGGAAACAGCCGAAACTATCAAGAAGGAGCTCGGCGGTTCAATTGAAGACATTAGTAAGGTTGAAGGTCTCTTGCTACTAAAGCAAAAAGAGGCTGAAAAAAAGCAGGAATTGCTTGATGCTTTCGATTTTCGCATGCAAGACAAAGCTCATACAAAATTTCTAGTCGATGGCATTGATGAGCGCATAGCTAGCTTAAATGGAGAGCGTTATTCACTAACTCAAAGTAAGAAAAAAATTATGGCATCCTTAGAGGATGACGGAATTCTATTTAACCCTGATGAAGCTCAGCGTTTATTCGCCGAGGCTGGAGTGCTCTTCCAAGGTCAGATTAAAAAAGATTTTCAGCAACTAATCGCATTCAATCGCGCCATCACTGACGAGCGTCGGATTTATCTTCAAGAGGAACGTGCCGAAGTTGAATCAGAACTAAAACGTGTCAATGCCGAATTAAATACTCTCGGGAAAAAGCGCTCGGAAACATTGGCATTTCTTAGTGGAACTGATGTCTTCAATAAATATAAGCAAGTATCTGATGAAATGGTAACACTTCGTGCGGATATCACTTCTCTTGAACGTCAACGCGGCTTCCTACACCGATTGCAAGAACTACGTACTACTATACGTACATTAAGTGAAGAGCTAAGTCATCTACAAACACGCATAGAAGCAAACGTTGAGGAGCAGAATTCTGATCAAAAAAGCCTTTTCTCAACAATTCGGCTCTTTTTCAGTGAAATTGTTGAAGAGGTGATCGACCGGAAAGCGCTGCTCAGCGTATCGCCGAATAAGGACGGTCACTTAGATTACACTGCCGAAATCCTTGACGAAGCTGGTAATGCCACAAGTGCAAATCAAGGTCATACTTACCGTAAGCTACTGTGCATTGCATTTGATTTGGCAGTACTCAGAGCACATATAGATGACAGATTTCCCCGTTTTGTATATCACGATGGCGTATTTGAATCGCTGGATGACAGGAAAAAAGAGAATCTTCTTAGTGTTATTCGACGTTACGCTGATCTTGGCCTGCAACCAATGATTACTCTGATTGATTCTGACTTGCCAATAAGGCCAGAAAATGAGCTGCCCGTATTCGATAGCGAAGAAATAGTGGTATTTTTACATGACGAGAATGCCCAAGGGCGCTTATTCAAGATAAAGTCTTGGTGATTTATATTTTAGGTGTGCTAGTTCAGATCAGATCGTATAGCTGATTTAATGCCGGATAGCTCATTGTAAAGCACACCAAACGCTATCAATCGAACCAATCTTGGCCAGCGGTCATGTATCCAAGCATATTCAGGTGGTGTGTTGATAGTCACCACATAAACCCGCATTTCATCATCTATTTCTGCCAATAGTGTCACCAACAATGTAAAACTGACCCACTAACGACAATTTAAAATTGACCCACCTGAGGCAAAATTGCCGCTGATGTTTTTATGGACAAGGCGGTGTAATTTAAATGTTGACTCAGGAGATATTAGTGGAAATTCATGTGTTACACCGGCAGGGCAAGAGCATTCGTTCGATAGCCAAAGCATTAAACGTTTCACGCAATACCGTGCGTAAATACTTGCGCGATATTGCCAGAACACCAACCTACAGCAGACGGGATGATCGACCCTCAAAACTTGAGCCATTCAAGACCTATTTACTTGAGCGAATTGAAGCGGCCCGACCAGAGTGGATACCGGCAACTGTGTTGTTTCGGGAGCTTCAGGCCAAAGGATATGATGGCAAGGAAGGCATTCTTAGAAACTATATCCGGCAATTTAAGGTGATCCGGACCGAACCGGTGCGGCGCTTTGAGACTCCCTCAGGGCAGCAAATGCAAGTGGACTTTACCACTATTCGCCGTGGCAGGCAGAAACTAAAAGCTTTTGTCGCCACGCTCGGTTTTAGCCGAGCAACCTATGTGCGCTTTAGTGAATATGAACGCCAGGAAGATTGGTTGTCAGGTATTGAGAATGCATTATATTACTTTGGTGGCGTGCCCAAAGAGCTGCTGTTTGACAACGCCAAATGCATCATGATTGAGCGCGATGCCTATGGCGAAGGCTTGCATCGCTGGAATGCCAAATTACTTGAGATGGCTAAGGATTACGGTTTTAATCTTAAAGTATGCCGACCTTATCGTGCCAAAACCAAAGGTAAGGTAGAGCGGTTTAACGGTTACTTGAAATCCTGCTTTATCACACCGTTGGTTGCGTCACTCAAACAAGCAGGGCTGGCGCTGGATGTCGATACCGCAAATGCTCAGGTAGGTAACTGGCTGCATGAGGTGGCTAATCAGCGTATCCATGCCACCACTAACGAAAAGCCTCAGGTCTTGCTGGAAAAAGAGCGTTTCAGTTTACAGCCATTGCCCGAAGGCATGATAAATTGCCTGACAAGTATAACGATAAAGCAGCGGCAGGCCATACCGGTAGAAAGTTTCCAGCATCCGCTATCAGTGTATGATCAACTGTTGGAGGTGATGCGATGAATCTGCAATTACAACGCATCCTGCATGCCTGTGACGTATTAAAACTACCTGCTATCGCCACAGAATGGTCAGCAATGGCTGATCGCGGTGCCGCACAAGGCAATACCTTTGCCGACTTCCTCGACAATTTACTCCAGGTAGAGATAGAGGCCAGAAGGCTGCGCACGCGCGAAGTATTACTTAAAATGGCAGGATTGCCGGCCATCAAACACTTCGACGACTTTGACTTCCGCTTCGCCACCGGCGCACCACGTAAACAGCTACAGGAATTAACCAGTCTGGTGTTTATTGAACGTACCGAAAACATTGTACTGCTCGGCCCAAGTGGCGTAGGTAAAAGTCATCTAGCTATTGCGCTGGCTTACAGTGCCATCATGCGTGGTATAAAAGTCCGTTTTATCACCGCAGCTGATTTAATGCTGCAATTGGCAACTGCCAAAAAACAAGGAAGACTGGATACGTATCTCAAACGCAGTGTGCTATCTCCTAAGCTATTAGTCATTGACGAAATAGGCTACCTCCCGTTTGGCAGGGAGGAAGCCAATCTGTTCTTCAACGTCATTGCCAAGCGCTACGAGCAAGGCAGTGTAATCGTCACCAGCAACCTGCCATTTTCACAATGGTCAACTGCTTTTGCTGATGATCAAACCTTAACCGCAGCATTATTGGACAGATTGCTGCATTATGCGCATATCGTGCAAATCAGTGGTAACAGCTACCGGTTAAAAGGAAAGAAATCGGCAGGGATAGCCCCCACTGCGGAACAAGTTAAACAATGATAAGCATCAGGATGGGTCAAATTTAGATTGACGTTTTTACTTGATAAGTGGGTCAGATTTCAATTGCTGTTGACAAATAGTCCTTGAATCGCCATTCTTGTATCCAATGGTACCCAGTGAGATTGGTTGTCATGGTCTTTTTCCATGAACTGGCCAGCGGCAATTAAAACCGGCCTTATTCCAATTCGCGATAGAAATGTGAACATACATAATACATAAGTAACTGTATTTAAAATACTATACTAAAATAATTATTTCTCTTTCTATCGCGAATTGGAATTAGATGCCAGGGTTTCCATTTGCCACTTTTGATGGAATTCAGTCGTGCCCAGCCGCCATTCGGAAATTTACCGCTGGCTTCATCCTTGCGCCTGCCCCACGTTATCCAGGTAACATTGCCATCTCGTAGCCGCACAGGCAAGCGTGCATCCGGTTGCGGGAAATAAATCTTCTGATCTTGGTATTCAATACCGCCGCACATAATAAATCGACCATTAGCTGCTGCGTGAACGTAAAATTGTTTTTGCGGCCATTGCAATTAGCCGTTGACTATCTTCATGCTCAAAGGATGGTGCCATACGTTTGATTTCATCGCTGCGCAATTGATGACGTTTTGCGGTCAGTTGCCAATTACCCAGACTTTTCCCGATCTTTTTTAATGCAAGATCGGTTACTGACTGATTTAATGTAAAGTATTCTGCCAGCTCCAGACAAGTATCTAATGATGGCTTAACGCTTTGGTTAAATGCCAGTTGATGCACTCGTTGGGTAAAAGGCTGTGTGTCGGGTTTAAATCATAGGCAGGTGCCAGCCGCCATCCCTGGGAAACACGCAGAAAACCATGATTGCGAAGATGATCATCAATATTTCCGGTCATGGCGATTTCATGCAAAACATACGATCCAAGAGTCGGCGCTGGCGAGACGGCGTGCGCAGCTCCAACCCGTGACAAAACGTCACGCCTTCACTTCCAATCCGCATTCTTGAAGCCCAGCGCCTTGGCGTTCTCCGTGACGGCTTGCCTAGTTTGATCTGATGCGCTCGCAGAGAATTCTGGCTCAACTTCCACTCTCCCCAGAGGTCAGCCCAAACACCGTTGCCGTCAGCCAGCCTCGGAACGATTCGTTGTCCTGAAACTGCTTGAACAGTTGCGCGTCGTCCTTGAACATCGCTGTGATCACCCGCTTGAGAGCCTTATCGTGTTCGATCCGGGCTGTGCTCGGCGTGTTCTTCATCGCATTTTGATACGCGGGGTCGGCGGCAACCTTGGGTGGGATGACTTCAACAATCCGCTTCTCCACCGCCTTTGAATCGAGAAACAACCCGCCAAACTGGTCGTTGAACTGCTTCACGATGTTCGAGAGCTTGTCCAGTTCCGGCTCCGGTTTACGCCCGCCGCCACCGGTCGGCGCGGGTTCGATCTCCGCATTCGCATCGGGCAGCGCGATGGCAATCATCGCCTTCTTCTCGGCGCGGTAGCTGTCCATATCGATCGCGTCGAGAATGCCTTTGGCAAGATCTTCCTCTTTCGGCGCGGGCAATTTGGCGATGAGGAAGTTCAGGAATATCGACAGCTTCTCCCACTCCTGCACGCCATAGGGCAGGATCGTTGCGAGAAAGTCGTAAGTACGGGTAAATGTCTTCGCCTTGCCCTTGAAATCCACTTGGCTGTCTTCGTCGAGGTCATGCACATACACGGCCACGCAGGCGTCGAGAATCGGGTCGAGCTTCTCCCGCGCCGCGCCATCGAGAAACAGCTCCACCAGCGCGTCGATCTGCTCGGGCGCATAGACCTGATGCTGGTCGAGTTCGCCTTTGAGCGTGTGCAGTTTGTTGGGGTCGGTCTCGCTGCTGAGAATCGTCGTGCGGTAATAGTCGGCAAACGACTTCTCTATCGTCTCGGTGTCATTTTGGAAATCGAGCACGAACACATCGCTCTTCTTCGGGTGCGCCCGGTTCAGGCGCGACAGCGTCTGCACGGCCTTGATGCCGCTGAGCGTCTTGTCCACATACATCGTGTGCAACAGCGGCTCGTCGTAGCCGGTCTGAAACTTGTCGGCACAGATCAAGAAACGATACGGATCCTCCTGAATCCGGTCGGCAATGTCGTTGCTCGGAAACCCATTCAGCTTCGCCTCGCTGACCTTCTCGCCGTTGTATTCCGGCTCGCCGGAGAAAGCGACAATCGCCTGATACGGGCTTTTCAACTCGGCGAGGTAAGCCCGAAACGCGAAGAAATACTGGATCGCCCGCTGGATGCTGCCCGTCACCACCATCGCCCGTGCTTGTCCACCAATCTTGTGCTGACCGATCACCTGTTCGAGAAAGTGGTCCACCATGATCTCGGCCTTGTCGCGGATGGCCTTGCTGTGGCTTTCCACATACACGCGCAGCTTCTTGCGCGCCTTCTTGATGTCGTATTCTGGATCGCCCGCCACGGTCTTGGCCAGACGGTAATAGCTCTCCACCGGCGTGTAGTGCTTCAGCACATCGAGAATGAAACCCTCCTGAATCGCCTGCTTCATCGTGTAGCCATGGAAAGGCCGGTGCTTCACCTCGCCGCCCACTTCATAGGGCACGCCAAAAATCTCCAGCGTCTTGCTCTTGGGCGTGGCGGTGAAGGCGAAGTAGCTAGCGTTGGGTAGCAACTTGCGCGTTTCAATGATGCGGTTGATCTTGTCCTCGGTGGTTTCGTCTTCCTGCTCTGCACCGCCTTCCGACAAAGCCATGCTCATCGCCGCCGTGGCTCGCCCGCCTTGGCTGGAGTGCGCCTCGTCGATGATGATGGCGAACCTGCCGCCGCGATGCGCCTCGCCGATGCTGTCGAGCACAAAGGGAAAGGTCTGCACGGTGGAGATGATGATCTTCTTGCCGTCCTTGAGGAACTTCGCCAACTGTTCGGTCTTCGAGCTGCCCGCGCCTTCTTTCACCGCGCCGATGATGCTGCCCACCTGGGCAAAGCCTTTGATGGTCTCGCGGATTTGCTGGTCGAGCAGGCGGCGATCGGTGATGACGATGATCGAGTCGAATACCTCCGCCCCGTCCTTGCGCAGGCCGATCAACTGATGTGCCAGCCAGGCGATGGAGTTCGACTTGCCGCTGCCCGCCGAGTGCTGGATCAGGTAACGCTTGCCCGCCCCGTGTTCGAGCACATCGGCGAGCGTCTGCCGAACCACCTCAAGCTGGTGGTAACGGGGGAAAATCTGCACCTGCTTTTTCTTGCCTGTCTTCGGGTTCACTTCCTCAACGATCTGGGCGTAGTTCTCCAGAATGTCGGTCAGCCGCACCGGGGTGAGGATGCGCTTCCACAAGTAATCGGTCTTCAGGCCATCGGGGTTGGGCGGATTGCCCGCGCCGTCGTTCCAGCCCTGGTTGAACGGCAGAAACCACGACTCCTTCGCCATGCCCTTGCTGCCTTTAAGGGCGGTGCACATGCGCACCTCGCTGTCGTCCACCGCGAAATGCACCACGCAGCGACCAAAGAAAAATAATGTTTCCCGCGGATCACGGTCGCGTTTATATTGCTCCACCGCGTCGTCCACCGTCTGTTTAGTCAAGCTGTTCTTTAGTTCGAAGGTGATCACCGGCAGGCCGTTGATGAAGGCGCACAAATCCAATGAACGTTTGGTTTGATCGCGGCTGTAATAAAGCTGGCGGGTGATGCTGAACCGGTTGGTGGCATGGCGCGCCACCGCCTTGGCGTTGTCTGCCGAAGGCGTGCCGTAGAACAGGTCAAAACTCAGCGCCCCGTGCTTGATGCCATTGCGCAGCACATTGATCACCCCGCGCCGGGTGATCTCACCTTGGAGTTGGGCGAGGAACTTCTGCCGCGCCATGCCTTTGGTGTCGCGGTAATCGGCTATGCCCAGCTTGGCGTATTCCTCGGGCTGGGTGGTGCGTAGAAAGGTAAAGAGCTGTTCGTTATCGACGGCAAACTCGCGGTCATAAGCGGCGGAGTTACCGGCAAACCAGCCCGTGCCACCATAAGCGGGCGCTGGCTCGGGCACGCCAGACGGCGCGCCGCTGGGCAAGCCATTCACGCCGGTCATGTGACGCATGACTAGTGTTTCGAGGCCTTTTTCGCTGGTGTCGGTTTTCATGCTTCTGCGTCCTCGGTTTCGGTGTCGTCGGGTGCCTCTTCGGTGAGTGCTTCGGCGGCGGTGTCGGTGGGCAAGTCGGGCAACTTGGCGGTGGCTTCGCGCGCATCCAGCTTGCCCGTCACCAGGTCGGCGGTCAGGCGCGTCCGGTATTCCTGCATTAGCGCGATTTCTCGCTCGGTGCGGGCGATGGCGGTGTTGAGGGCAGCAGTTTCGACGGTCATCACCAACATGATTCCTCTTTGTTCTTCCAGCGGCGGAACTGGAAGCCGGATGTCGTAAAAGTCGTCCGTGTAGAGCCGCCAGAAACCTTCGACGAGCCCCTTGGCACGAATGCGAAGCTCGCGGCGGCAGGCGGATGACTTCAGAACGCTTTCGTAATACTCCATGCTGATTGCGGCCCGCTTCCGAAATACCGAATAGTCCGGACTGATGACACCGCCTTGCTTAGCCAACGCAAAAACGCCGAGGTGAGCTTTCAGGCGGTTCAAAACGAGATCGCCTTCCTGGCACAGCTTCGCACCGGCGTAAGACTCGGATCGCATGGCGCTTTCGACCATGCTGCTTGGAACAAGCCCAAGGCGCTGACTCATGGCCAAGTGCGTTTCTTTGCCTTCCTTTGAACGGTCATCGACTTCGCGGAAGAGATACTTGGCCCGCCGCACTTCCCAATGCATCGGGATGTCGCCCAGCCAGGGGATGCCGGAGGGCTTGAGAGGGACGTCGGGGTGGAGGCCGCGGGTGACGGCGCGGTGGATGATGGCCTGCTTCTTCTCGATCAGCAGACCAATCAGCTTGCGCTTGGCGCGGATGAAGCCGTCGATCTTGCGGTTTGCGTGGTCCAGAAACCGCACGATGGCCGCTTGTTCTTCGAGCGGCGGGACGACGACCGTAGAGCCGCGAAGATCGGGGTAGTAAAGGTTTCGCTGGATGTCACCGACGCCTCGCGACGCCACGACGTATTGAGCAACCATTGCGGGAGAACGAAAGAGATAATTTGCATAGCCCGGTGCAAGTGACGGCGAAAGTTTCATCACCACATAGGCAGGGCTGATGATTCCTTGGTATTTGGACACGCCAATTGAACCCCGCCACGCCTGCTGATTGTTCAAGACGAAGTCGCCGGGCTCGACGACCTGATACTTGCTCAAGTCCATGTTCGGCTTGTGAACTTGTCCTCCGCTATCCGAGTAGCGAATTACACCCCGATGGAGATAAACGGAGAGCAATTCCAAGTCGGTTCTACCGCATTCACTTTTCGGCGTTGCGACCCTGCAAAGCGGAAGCAACAACCAGCGGCGCGGCACTTGACCAAGCCAGCGATGCCCCGACTCCTTGTATTCCGCATACGGCTTGAGTCCCTCGATCATGCCGCCGTTCTCTTGAGTAACGCCGTGGGGTGCGTCTGTCGACGGATGGCCGACTGGCGATTCGAATGGCAAATCCGCGAAGAGGGGCATCGGCGATTCATGGACAGCGTAACCAGTGTTCGCCCCACCCACGACATACTCCGCACTTTTGTCAGCCCGAAAATCGACCGCTCCTAGTTGCTCACCAAACAGTAAGAAGTCCAAAATCGCGGGTGGCTCGACTCGCCGAAGTTCTGCGCCTTGCTTGATCTCTTCTCTTAGCTCCATCAGCAACCGTCCAAGAACATTCATGCCGACCAGTGTCGTGCTATTGGTCGGTATCGCTCCCCAGAAGTCGTCCTTGCGCGAGTCTTCGACAATCGGGCGGTCTCCTGTCGATAACAGGAGTTCACTAAACTTTGACCAGTGCATTGCGAGCTTGAGCCGCAATACCCAGCGCATGATTTTCACGCGAACCCGATCCCAATCAGGGCGTGAATCATCCCGAAAAGGCTTGCCCACCATTTTGGCCGTCATGGGACTGGTCTGCTCAATAATCTTGCGCTGCACCTCTGGCTGATGGGGAAAGCGACACGCCTGGTACAGCGCCTCCACGGTCAAAATGCGCACGCCATTGACCCTTACAGGAAACCCGGGCGCCATGTTCGACAAGCCGCCAAAAGCTTCGGCGGTCTTGCGAAAGACTGCACATTCAGATCGTACGTAGGTACGTATTTCCTTGCTCCCGCTCATAGCTCTATTCCGAGGTCCGGGAAGTTAATCGATTGAGCGTAGGTCTTGCGGGGCAGAAGCGGGTACCAATGCATTGCGCCGGATGTCGCATCCGGATCACCCCACCAAAGGGCGAGAGGGCAATTATTCGGGCAATTGCGATAAGTCACAATCGTCGATCCAAAACCAAGACCGAATGCGCTGAATCCCAAGGGACGCATCGATTTCTTGGGGTCTTGGCAGCCCGCACGAATCTTGATGCCTGCGAGAAGCAACTCACGTTCGATCAATTGCCGACCGGGCTCACCAGAGAAGACATTGGTTTCCATGGCGCCGCCGGCTGCTCGGGGTTCGAAGGGAAATTTCGTCTCCAGTGCCATGTATGTGGCGAGGGCCTGATCGTTTGGAACAACCGCAGGCCAGAGTACTTCGGCAGAGTTCTTGTACTTCTTCCTGTTCTCAAAGCGGATCGCTGCCCAGCAACTGAATGTGATCTCCTTGCCAGCCTCGGTTGCCGCCTTCTTCAACCCTTCAAGGCACTGCCACTCGCCGAGGCAATGCGTGCCTATGACGAGAATGTGGACCGTTGCCTTAGCTGGTGCATCGTTCTGAATCCATGTCCGAAGGTCAGTGCCAATCCTTCCGCCACTAAACAGCACATCATCCAAATAGAAGAAAGGGCCGTCCGCACTGCCGCAGTCTTTGACAGTGATACCGCATTTAGTGGCGAGGGCTTCACCAAACAGGGCAACGATTTCCTTTTGACTCTCGCCGTGCTCCTGAATGTTCAATATATTTGCTTGCTGCCAAAACGCACATGGGTTGTTCCCGGCGATTTTGTCGTTCTGTATCTGGTGAGCGAAGAACTCCGATACGACCTTTTTTGAAAAATAGGTCTTGTCGAGGACGAAATTCAATTCCTCCAACAATGGAAGCTGCACATCGGCGCTGAACTGCTGCGCCCACCGATCCACATGATCAGGTGTAGGTGCTGCGATTTCACCAGCCCGATAGTCATGGATTGTGTTAGCTATGGATGCTAGCAGTTCGATCCTTGCGCTCATGAGGCGCCCCCTCCGGTGATTTCACTGAGTAGCCCTTCGGTCTCCTGCTCCAGCGCAAGGATGTTGGCGCTGATTTCCGCCAGAGTGCGGAGCTTCGGTGGCTGGTAGAAGTGGCGGGGGAAGCTGACTTCATAGCCGATCTTGGTGTCGGCCTCGACGATCCACGCATCGGGCGTGTAGGGCAGAACTTCGCGGCGGATGAAGGCTTCGATGCCGCCGTCTTCAAGCAGCGGGATTTGCTCATAGTCGCGTAGTTCGTTGTCGGGCTCGTATTCGACGACGCAGGTCTTGCCGTCGATCGTCGCCTCGAACAGGCCGCGCAAGGGATCGGGCTGGGCTTTGCCGGGCTTGTAGATTTTCTTGATGGCGCGGGGCGCATCCTCCACGCGCCAACTGACGGCGTTGACGATGAGCTTCAAGTCGGCGGCACTGAGCTTGATCCCGAGCTGTTTCAGCGCGGCATTCGTGCGCTCGAGGAAGATGTTGTGATCTTCGATCAAGCTGTCACCGAGTTCTTCGCGCAGCTTGGTGGCGATTTCGATAAGCTGGGTATCGCGTTGCCAGGTGGCTTCACTGAGGAGCTTCTTTTTCTTCTTGTCAGAAAGGGTCTTTTTCGGCGCGTCAGACTCGCCTTCCTCGTCATCCTCGTCGCTGTCGCCTTTTCCCCAGTCGTTGACGAGTTTCTCCAGTTGATCGAGGACGCTGGCGGGATTTTCAAAGAGCGCGTCGCCAAGTTGCTCGTAAAGCGCGGCGCGAATCTCTTCGTCGCCGGAGGCAAAGCGCAGGGTCTCGATGCGTTGCCGCGTGAGTTGGCTGTGCAGGCGTAGCGGACGCTCAACCTTGACCTTCCAATAACCGAAGGCGGCGTTGGGGAAGATTTTTGACTGCGGCGTTTCCTTGAACGCGAGGAAGGCGTCGCAGATGCGCTGGATGTCATCGGCGGCGAGTTCGCAATTCTTCTTGCCCATGTTCTTGCGCAACGGCTTGAACCATTGAGTAGCGTCGATGAGCTGGATCTGGCCTTTGCGGTGCGCGGGTTTGCGATTGGTCAGCACCCAGATGTAGGTGGCGATGCCGGTGTTGTAGAACAGGTTCAACGGCAAGGCGACGATGGCCTCCAGCCAGTCACTCTCGATGATCCAGCGGCGGATATTGCTTTCGCCCTGCCCGGCGTCCCCCGTGAACAGCGACGAGCCGTTATGGATCTCGGCGATGCGACTACCGAGCGGCGTGTCGTGCTTCATCTTGCTGAGCATGTTGGCCAGAAAGAGCATCTGGCCGTCGCTGGAGCGGGTGATCAGCGAGTATTCGGCATCGCCCGCGTGGTTGATGACGAAACGCGGGTCTTTCAGGTCTTTCTTGCCTCCCATGCGCTCCAGGTCGCTTTTCCAGCTTTTGCCGTAAGGCGGATTGGCGAGCATGAAGTCAAACTCGCGAGAGCGAAAAGCATCGTTAGCCAGCGTGCTGTGTTCCGGGCCGCCGACGATATTGTCGGCCGCGTCGCCATCGCCTTTGAGCAAAAGATCGGCCTTGCAGATGGCGTAGGTCTCACCGTTGATTTCCTGACCATAAAGGTGGGTGGCGACTTGCTTGCCGTGATCCTTGCCAATCTGCTGGAGCGTTTCCTCGGCCACTGTGAGCATGCCGCCGGTGCCGCAGGCGCAGTCGTAGAGCAGGTAAGTGCCGGATTCGATTTTGTCGGCCACCGGCAGGAACATGAGGCTTGCCATGAGCTTGACGACATCGCGCGGAGTCCAGTGTTGCCCCGCTTCCTCGTTGTTGTCCTCATTGAATTTCCGTACCAGCTCTTCGAACATCGTTCCCATAGAGTGGTTATCGAGTCCGGGCAGTTCGCCGACGGCATACGGGCTGATGTTGATGTCCTTGTCGAGGAACTTCTCGATGAGCATGCCAAGGGCGTCGGCTTTGGACAGGCGGGGGATCTGGTTGCGAAACTCGAAGTTGGTCAGGATGTCCTGCACATTGGGCGAGAAGCCGTCGAGGTAGGCCTCAAAGTCGTCCTTGAGTTTCTGCTGGGTAGAGCGGGCTTTCAGATCGCGCAGCAGAAAGGGCGAGGTGTTGTAGAACGCCTGACCGGATGCGGCGCGCAGGGCGTCGTCCTGGTTGGCGATCAGTTCCTTGTCGAGTGCGGCTTTCATATCGAGCACCGTCTGCTTGGTTGGCTCCAGCACGGCGTCGAGGCGGCGCAGCACGGTCATAGGCAGAATAACGTCGCGGTATTTGCCGCGCACATAGACATCGCGCAGTACATCGTCGGCGATGTTCCAGATGAAGTTGGTCAGCCAGTTGAGCTGTGCTTGATCCATGGGGGATTTTCCTGTTTGTTTGAATTAGCGCTTGCTTGGCGTTGCTTTGCGCGCGGCCTTCGACGGCTGCACCTCGGGTGCCTGAATCTCAACCCCTACCCACCCGCAGTAGTCACGGATCATCACCGCAATCATGTTGGCGATAGAGCGGTGCTCATTCACCGAAGCGATGCGCACGGCTTCCTTGAGCTCGGGTTCGATACGAAATGTCAGCGTGGCGGTCTTGGCGGAAGCCATGTTTTCCCCTTGGGTGGCGCATGTACTGTGAAAGTGTTGTACTGTACCGCAAAGTCCGGTGTGGTCCAAATGAATTGACGTTTACCCATCCAAGGGAGAGAAAAATGGCCTCGCAATACTCGCATTTGCAGTTTTTCCGGAGCACGCCAAATGCACTGCTTGGCCGCTATTTCACTGAAAAGCACGGGGTGTAAATAGCGGAGATGGTATGGACGCCTCCCTCCCCACCGGGGAGCCGAGGTAAGCAATAGGAATTGAGTTAGAGCCCCTCGCGGACCTGACGGCATCTACGTGCTAAGGTGGAGATAATAGAATCTTTCCACAAA
>JAGOKN010000143.1 GCA_017994575.1 Nitrosomonas sp. | reverse complement strand
CAACACAACGCGCTCAGTATCTTTCATTTTGACAATTTCGCTCAAATACTGGTCAATTTGATCAATATTGTTGCGAATCAACTCTCCACGCACTGCCCAAGACAGCACTTGGCCAAAGCGTTCTTCTTCTTTGATATATTGCTTGTCAGCATATTCACGCGCTTGTTGTGTAATGACTGCACGTTCATTATCAAGCTTCTTAGCCATGTCAGATTCAACTTTACCCACAGCAATTTGCTTCCAAGCAAAAATAACGACAATAATGCCTAAAAATGCCAAACCATACCATGCAGGAATCTGCATGTGAGGAATTTTGGCCAATGTATCAAACTTAGCACTCAGTAATGCAAATAAAGTGGTGGCTTTTGATTGTTCAGTTTGCTTGTTATGCTCCGTCATGGATAACTCCTTGTGTTTGTAACAGGGGAAAACCCGAATTATCCACTAATCCTTGTGTAAGGAAAAGTAGCGCACATGAATTAAAGCGATTACCGGTGACTTTTATCACCATAGCATCTGCAAAAAAATGTTTTCACCATTTTCCTCACAGGACTTATCTGTAATTACCCAAAACAAAGCAAAATGACCGATTCTACATTTATGTTTTATAATTGAAGCTTCATCGGGATCTCAGTGTGATAAGCACAGAACTGATATAGTGACATAGTCAGACGATCTCCTGCCAAAAAATGACAGTCATTTACAGGGAGCAAAATTCAGCAGTGGAAAACAATAAAAAAACTTGGTCAGGACGTTTCAATGAGCCGGTTTCAGAGCTGGTGGAACGCTATACTGCTTCAGTCAGTTTTGATCAGCGCTTGGCTGAATATGATATTCAAGGATCATTGGCACATGCGCAGATGCTTGCCACGCAGGGGATTATCAGCAACGCGGATAGAATGGACATTGAACAAGGATTGAATCAGATTCGGGAGGAAATCCGTAATCATCAATTTGTTTGGCAGCAAGCACTTGAAGATGTTCATTTAAATATTGAAAAACGCTTAACTGCATTAGTTGGCGACGCAGGCAAACGATTACATACCGCTCGCTCACGTAATGATCAGGTTGCTACCGATATTCGTTTATTTTTGCGTGCCTCCATCGATGAAATCATCAGTTTGATCATGTCCATGCAACGAGCATTGCTTGATCTGGCAGAACGGCATATTCATACGGTAATGCCTGGTTTTACGCACTTGCAGGTCGCCCAACCGATTTCATTCGGCCATCATTTGATGGCTTATTTTGAAATGCTGAAGCGCGATGTCGGGCGTCTAAGCGACTGCAGAAAACGAGTCAATCAATTGCCCTTGGGAGCTGCGGCGCTAGCGGGCACCAGTTATCCGATCAATCGCGAATTGGTGGCAGAACTGCTGGGTTTTGAAGGGGTGTGTGAAAATTCTCTTGATGCTGTTTCCGATCGGGATTTTGCCATCGAATTCAGCGCCTGCGCGGCGCTCATTATGACGCACTTGTCCCGTATGTCGGAAGAATTTATTTTGTGGATGAATCCAGCCTTTGGTTTCATTCAACTGGCTGACCGCTTCTGCACCGGCTCTTCCATCATGCCGCAAAAGAAAAACCCCGATGTGCCGGAGCTAGTGCGTGGAAAAACCGGGCGTGTCAATGGCCATTTGGTTGCTTTGCTAACCTTAATGAAAGCACAACCACTGGCTTATAACAAAGATAATCAAGAAGATAAAGAACCTCTCTTCGATACTGTCGATACCTTAACCGATACCCTCCGAATTTATGCCGACATGCTCACGGGTGTGCGCGTCAATCCGGAAATGATGCGCCAATCTGCGCTGCGCGGTTATGCCACTGCAACTGATTTGGCAGATTATTTGACCAAAAAAGGCATTCCTTTCCGCGACGCGCATGAAATTGTGGCGAAAACGGTACAGTTTGCCGAACAAAAAAATTGTGGTCTCAGTGATCTTGAGTTAAGCGAATTACAAATATTTTCGACTCATATTGAGGCAGATATTTTTGCCGTGCTAACCCTGGAAGGATCGATGCAAAGTCGCAAGCACACCGGAGGAACTGCGCCCGAACAAGTACAAGCAGCTATTCATCAAGCCAGACAGTGGTTGTCTTGAATAAACCAAAAGTAATTTTGCATTCGGTTTAAATCATGCAATCCTGGCAAGAAATCGGCATGCAAATTTCTGCTGCCACCCACAGTATTTTTACAATTAAAGAGAGCCATGCGATTGGCGGTGGCTGTATCAATCAAGCCTATCGCATCACTGACGGCGCTCGACGCTATTTTGTCAAACTGAACACTGCAGATAGCCTTGCCATGTTTGAATCCGAAGCCGTGGGTTTAATGGAAATTCATCAATCCGAAACCATACGCGTTCCATTACCGATCTGCTATGGACAGGATCATCACTCTGCCTGGCTGGTTCTAGAACATCTGGATATTCATCAGGGCATACAAGGCAATGCTGCTGATCTTGGTACACAGCTTGCCGCCATGCATCGCGTTGTTTCCAAACAATTTGGGTGGATCCGTGATAATACGATAGGACAAACATTACAAGTCAATGCGATGTCGTCAGATTGGATTCATTTTTGGCGCACTCAGCGTTTAGGCTATCAGTTGAATCTGGCCAAAGCCAATGGGTATCATGGAAAATTGCAAAAGCTGGGAGAAAAATTATTGCTCAATCTGGATCAATTTTTTTCAAATGATCCCCCCCTTCCCTCACTGTTGCACGGCGATCTATGGAGTGGCAATTACGCTTATGACACAAAGGGAAATCCGGTTTTATTCGATCCGGCTGTTTATTATGGTGATCGTGAGGCTGATATTGCCATGACTGAACTTTTTGGGGGTTTTCCGGCTAATTTTTATTCTGCTTATCGACATGATTATCCATTGGATTCCGGGTATAATTTACGCAAATTGGTATATAACCTCTATCATATACTGAATCATTTGAATCTATTTGGTAGTGGGTATCACC
>JAGOKN010000094.1 GCA_017994575.1 Nitrosomonas sp. | reverse complement strand
ATTATCCGCACGCTGCGCCGCATGCAGGTGAAAAGCGTGGCGGTTTACACCGAAGCCGATGCCTTATCGCGACATGTCACCGATGCGGATGAAGCGTATTGCATTGGCAGTGGCATTGCCGCTGACAGCTATCTGCGCGCAGACAAAATATTGGAAATCGCCCAGCAAGTAGGTGCGCAGGCCATACATCCCGGTTATGGCTTCCTCAGTGAGAAAGCCGATTTTGCTGAACAATGCATCGCGCACGGCATTCGCTTTATCGGCCCTACTCCGCAACAAATGCGCGCCTTTGGCCTGAAACATACAGCGCGCGCGTTGGCCTCGGAAAATCAGGTGCCGCTTCTGCCAGGTACTGATTTGTTGGAAAATCTTGAAGCGGCGTGTCATCAGGCCAAGCATATCGGTTATCCCGTCATGCTTAAAAGCACCGCTGGCGGCGGCGGAATCGGCATGCGCCTGTGCTGGAATCAGGATGAACTGGTCGGGGCTTACGAATCGGTCAAGAACCTAGCACAAAATAATTTCAAGGATGCAGGGCTTTTTCTGGAGAAATATGTCGATCAGGCACGTCATATTGAAGTGCAGATTTTTGGCGATGGCAAAGGCCAAGTGGTTGCGTTGGGTGAGCGGGATTGCTCCATGCAACGACGCAACCAGAAAGTCATCGAAGAAACGCCTGCCCCAAATCTTTCTCCCGCGCAGCGTCAGGCATTACTTGACACTGCGGTGCGCCTGGGCAAAGCCGTCAACTACCAATCGGCAGGAACCGTCGAATATATTTTCAATGCTGCCACCGGGCAATTTTATTTTCTTGAAGTCAACACTCGCTTGCAGGTCGAACATGGCGTGACTGAGGAAGTGACCGGTATCGACTTGGTGGAATGGATGGTACGACAAGCAGCCGATGATCTGCCTGCATTGAATTCCTTCAATATCCAACCCAGTGGTGCTTCCATTCAGGTACGGGTTTATGCCGAAAATCCGGCCAAAGACTTTCAGCCTTCGAGCGGCACGCTAACTGAAGCAGCATTCCCTAGCTCTGCTCGCGTTGAAACCTGGGTCGAGCGCGGCATTGAAGTATCTGCCTTTTATGATCCAATGCTGGCAAAAATCATTGTGCACGCGCCTGAACGGGACACTGCCATTGCAAACCTGCTGACCGTTTTAGAGAGCACAGCGCTACACGGAATTGAAACTAATCTCGCGTATCTCAAACAAATTCTGCACAGTACCGTGTTCCGCAACGGACAATCCAGCACGCAATTCCTGAATGGATTTCACTATCAGGCACATAGCATCGATGTTCTGACTGCAGGTGTACAGACCACGATACAGGATTATCCGGGGAGAATTGGTTACTGGAATGTGGGCGTTCCTCCTTCCGGACCGATGGATAGCTTGGCCTTTCGCCTTGCCAATCGACTGGTCGGCAATAGCGAAGACAAGGCTGGATTGGAAATGACTCTGTCAGGTCCCACACTGCGTTTTAATTGCGACAGCATGATTGCCATCTGTGGCGCGCCTATGGATGTGTTTCTGGACAGCGAGCCATTGGCTCAGTGGCAGGCGTATCGCGTCAAGACTGGTGCATTATTGCAATTTGGCAAAGTCAAACAGTCCGGTAGCCGGACTTATCTGGCTGTACAAAACGGCTTCCTGGTCCCCAATTACCTGGGCAGTAAATCCACTTTCACATTAGGTCAGTTCGGTGGGCATGCCGGGCGAGTATTGCGTGTCGGCGATGTTTTGCATATTCAACCAGCACAAGCTTCTCAGCGTTTGCCTGCACAGCATTTGGCACAAGCATTGATCCCTCATTATACGAATCAATGGGAAATCGCTGTATTGATCGGACCGCACGGTGCGCCCGATTTCTTTACCGAAACCGATATCGAACATTTTTTTGCCGCAGAATGGAAAGTGCATCACAACTCCAGTCGCACAGGAATACGCTTGATCGGCCCTAAACCGCAATGGGCGCGAACGGATGGCGGCGAGGCGGGCTTGCATCCATCCAATATTCACGATAATGCCTATGCGATTGGCGCCGTCGATTTTACCGGGGATATGCCGATCATCCTGGGTCCTGATGGCCCCAGTCTAGGCGGCTTTGTGTGTCCGGTCACCATCGCTCATGCTGAGCTATGGAAAATCGGACAGCTCAGGCCGGGTGACAGCATCCGCTTTTATCCGATATCGATTGAGCACGCCAGCAAGCTGGAAAAATACCAGAATTTATTGATCCGGCAGCTTGATATCAGTGTGAAATCACCTGATTACCATCACGAGCAACCCGGAAACCCAGTTCTGCATTGCATTCCAGAATATGCGCAACAGGTACGGGTCACTTACCGTCAATCCGGAGATAAATATCTTTTGGTTGAGTATGGTCCTCCTGTACTCGATCTGAATTTGCGGTTCCGCGCACATGCCTTGATGACTTGGTTGCAGCAACGCATCGAAGCCGGCGAGCTAGTTGGCATTGTGGATCTGACACCAGGTATTCGCTCGCTTCAAATCCATTTCGATTCCAATCAACTGGAACGCGACACTTTGTTAGCTTTATTGATGGCAGGTGAAGACCTGCTGCCTGCCATTGATGACATGGAAGTACCCACGCGCATTATTCATCTGCCTTTATCCTGGGATGATGTCGCCACTCGACTGGCCATTGAAAAATACATGCAATCAGTGCGCAGCGATGCTCCCTGGTGCCCAAGCAATATTGAATTTATTCGCCGCATTAATGGTTTGGACAGTATTGAGGAAGTTCAACATATCCTCTTCTCAGCCAGCTACTTGGTCATGGGATTAGGGGATGTGTATTTGGGCGCCCCTGTAGCAACCCCTCTCGATCCCCGCCACCGACTCGTCACAACCAAATACAATCCAGCACGCACCTGGACGCCTGAAAACGCTGTCGGTATTGGAGGCGCTTATTTGTGCGTGTATGGCATGGAAGGCCCCGGGGGTTATCAGTTTGTCGGTCGTACCATACCAATGTGGAATCGTTATCGCCAAACGACTGACTTCAAGGAAGGAAAACCCTGGTTGTTGCGATTCTTTGATCAAATCCGTTTTTATCCGGTCAGCGAAAGCGAATTGTTAACACTGCGCAAGGATTTCATCAGTGGGCAGTTTAAGTTGCGCGTAGAAGAAACCACTTTCAGTTTAAAGCAGTACCATCAATTTCTACAGCAAAACAGATCATCCATAAATGACTTCAAAACCAGGCAACAAACGGCTTTTGAAGTTGAACGCGAACATTGGAGAGTTAACAATCAGGCCGTTTTTGTCAATGAATCCAATCTGGATGAAGCCGATGCACAAAGTGAGCTGGATTTACCCGAAGGCAGCTGTGCCATTGCTTCACCGGTGACGGGCACTGTGTGGAAGATATTGGTTGAGGTAGGGCAATCCGTGAAGCTTGGAGATCCTATCATCATCGTCGAGTCCATGAAAATGGAAATTGCTGTGGATGCTACCGCTAGCGGACCCGTCCATAGCATCTTGTGCCAGAAAAACGAGTCGATTTCGACCGGACAATTACTTGTAGTTATTCAGGAAAATTAGAATTTTGCCTCTATGTGAAAAAAATCACATACGCAATAAAGCAACTATACGATACTGCAATGGTCTTATTAAATGTACGGACTCCTCTCCTTCTGACTTTCTCAATTTTTGCTGATGAACCAGAAGGATTTTTCGGCCAAGTGGGTATTAAAATCCATTTGGCTTCTTTTATATCCCCACCATAAACTTGTTGAGAACAGCTCATCCCAGAATCTCTCCGTCCTCGAACACTTGTTTGCTATATATCGCACAGAAGTCCATTGTAAGCTCGACACTACAATGAATAATCACGCCTAGCCAAATGGCTTCGGGTCTTTAAACTGAAGAATCCCGGCACAACACCTGCAACTATGACAGTAATTGCTTCGGCGATAAACTTATCAAAGTAAATCGTGCAATAAGGAATGATGAGTGAAGCCAGCAAAACAAAGACATATTAGATCGTTAGAATAAAAGTATCATCCTGCTAATAATATTCAGATCTGGCATAGTTTTCAAAGCGTGTATATTCACCCAGGAAAGCCAAATCAATCTTACCGATAGGTCCATTCCTTTGTTTACCAATGATAATTTCTGCAACTCCTTTATCCTGAGAATCTGGGTTATACACTTCGTCTCTGTAAATAAACAGAATCACATCCGCATCCTGCTCAATGGCGCCCGATTCTCGCAAATCCGACATCACCGGGCGCTTATTGGGACGCTGCTCAAGGCTACGGTTTAGCTGAGAGAGTGCTATCAGTGGCACTTTAAGCTCCTTGGCCAGCCCTTTTAATGCGCGGGATATTTCTGAAATTTCTGTGGCGCGATTTTCGCCCTGACTACTGGAAGACATTAATTGCAAATAATCCACAACAATCAAACCTAACTCGCCATGCTGACGATATAACCGTCTGGCACGCGCTCTGACTTCCAAAGCATTCAGCGCTGCACTCTCATCAATAAAAATCGGCGCCTCATTGAGTTTACCTAACGCATGAGTCAATTTTGGCCAGTCCTCATCGTCCAAACGCCCGGTACGCACTTTATGCTGATCTAATTTCCCTACGGAGCCTAACATCCGCATTGCCAATTGCGCACCGCCCATCTCCATACTGAATACCGCAACCGGCTTGTTCAATTCCAGGGCAACATGCTCCGCAATATTGAGTGAGAAAGCAGTTTTACCCATGGATGGTCGCCCTGCCACTATGATTAAATCGCCAGGTTGGAATCCGGATGTTTTTTGATCGAGATCGTGAAAACCCGAAGCGATACCGGTTACATTACTTGGATTATCTTGGCTATACAATAATTCAATTCTTTCCACTACCTGCTTTAAAAGTGGCTGGATATCCA
Organism: Nitrosomonas sp.; assembly: GCA_017994575.1. Lineage (GTDB taxonomy): Bacteria > Pseudomonadota > Gammaproteobacteria > Burkholderiales > Nitrosomonadaceae > Nitrosomonas. The sequence continues at coordinate 6,300 of JAGOKN010000094.1, read as the reverse complement.
TGAATCCTTCTTTGCCTCGCGCACCCTCTTCGGCAATTTCAAAAACTTTTGCCTCAGCTTCGTCCAACAAATTGGCTGCAGATCGTCCTGCAGGGTTATAGGCAGAATCCGTTATCTGCACACCAATTTGCGCCAGATTACGCATAATTGAGCGTTCACGAACAATTTCTGCATAGCGTTTTATGTTAGCTGCCGATGGGGTATTTTGAACAATTGCGCCAATATAAGCGAGCCCACCAACGCTTTGCAGTTCAGCTGAGATTTCCAGTGACTCGGCAACCGTAACGACATCGGCAGGCTTGTTGTGCTCAATCAGTTTACAAATATGATGATAAATCAAGCGATGATCATGCCGATAAAAATCACCATCTGTGATGATATCAGCCACTTTCTCCCAAGCATGATTATCCAGCATCAATCCACCTAAGACTGATTGCTCGCTTTCAATGGAATGGGGAGGAGTTTTATAAGAATCTATCAGTTGATCTTGATTGATGCTAATAGGTGATTGAGCCATGGATACCTATTGAGAAAAACGTGTCATTAATGTCGATTCTATCACTTGCTGAATTTCAAACAAAAAAGGACTATTGATATAGCCCTTTTTAAAAATATCACCGCTTGATAATACTTTATCAGATCATAGCTTCACCCAATACAGACACAGTGATGTGCGCTGAAACATCGCCATGGAGCGCAATGATCAGTGGATAATCTCCAACTTGTTTCAACTGGCCATTAGGCATGCGAATCATCGATCTTTCGACTGCAAAGCCTTGAGCAACAAGTGCCTCGGCTATATTTGCATTGGTTACCGATCCAAACAGTTTGCCATCATTTCCAGTTTTTTGTGAAATCTGTACCAATAAACCATCTAATTTATCAGCAATCGCTTGAGCAGCAATCAATGATGCAGCTTGCATTTTCTCAAGCTCGGCTCGCTTAGATTGAAATTCTGCGATGGACTGCTCAGTTGCTCGCTTTGCTTTTCCTTGCGGGATTAGATAATTTCTTGCAAAGCCACTTTTAACATTAACGATGTCACCCAATTGACCCAGGTTAGTAACTTTTTCCATCAATATGATTTGCATATCATTACTCCTCAGTGCTGGTCAGTATAAGGTAACAATGCTAGAAAACGCGCACGTTCTATAGCAGTACCGAGTTGTCGTTGATAAAAAGCAGTTGTGCCAGTAATGCGCGCCGGAATTATTTTTCCATTTTCACTAATAAAGTCTTTCAAGATTTCGATGTCTTTATAGTCAACATGTTTTATACCTTCAGCGGTAAAGCGACAAAACTTTTTGCGCTTAAATAATGGGCGATTCGCTTTTTTTTCTCTTTCTTTATCTTTACTATCTTTACGTCTTGTAAAACGTGCCATGATATTTCCTATTTACTGATTAAATTAGTGCGATATGATTTGCATGCAGTACTAACTGCGAACTCATACGACTTTTTCTATTGATAAATCCTGTTAGCTTAACCGCACTATCGATCTGAAATTCAGCGATAGTAAGCGCCAGTTTTCCCATTGCTACTGCAAGAACCTCACATATTATTTGCCGAGCAACACCCGCCTCCATTTGTCTAGACGCATGATGAATTGTAAATTCAATCACGGCAACGCCAGCAGGCGTATAACGCAAAACACCTAGTTTAATGATTTTTCCACAAACAATTGTTTGATTACAATCCAATTATTATAGATTCTAGACAGAGGCTGCCGATTCTTCCGAGACGTCATCAGGTTCATCAGCAACGATATCTGGAGCATTTGCCGTTGCGGAATTGGATCTATCATCCTGGCGCATCATTGGAGATGGTTCTACTACAGGGCCATCAGTTCTAATAGTCAAATGTCGAAGGATAGCATCGCTAAATTTGAAAGCATGATCCAGATCATCTAAGGTTTCTTGATCGCATTCAATATTCATTAACACATAATGAGCTTTATGAACTTTCTGAATTAGATAAGCGAGCTGGCGGCGCCCCCAATCTTCAACTCGATGAATTTTGCCATTCTTTGCAGTTACAATACCACGATAACGTTCGATCATCGCAGGCACTTGTTCACTCTGATCAGGGTGAACAATGAATACTATTTCGTAATGTCGCATATATTCCTTATGGATAAAATCTCCCTTTAACAGGTGAGACAAGGTTTTTAGAACTCTCTATTTTACTGAATTAATGATGCAATATCAAATAATGTTCAAATAACAGCAATAGCGATTGAGGTAACACTCCTGTCTATCGAACTGGTAAAATTTGCATATCTCATTCAAATACTCATCATCCAATATAATTTTCTTCATCAAAATATTGTAATGATTAATAATGAAAATTAACAAACCAAGAGCTAACAAAAATGTTGCTAATGATTGATAACTACGACTCTTTTACATATAACCTAGTACAGTACTTTTCCGAGTTAGGTGAAAAAGTCGTCGTATTCCGAAATGATGAAATATCTCTGGAAAAGATTTCGCAGCTCAATCCTCAAAGGATCGTGATTTCTCCAGGGCCATGCACACCCAATGAAGCCGGTGTATCTCTCTCAGTAATTAATCAATTCAGTCAAAATATTCCAGTTCTGGGTGTATGTTTGGGCCATCAGAGCATTGGCCAAGCATTCGGTGGTCGAATTGTGCATGCAAAACAACTGATGCATGGCAAAACATCCTCTATCTTCCATCGCAACGAGGGTGTTTTTCGTAACCTACCCAATCCATTTATTGCTACTCGCTATCATTCACTTGTAGTCGAACGATCAACTTTACCAGATTGCCTTGAAGTTACCGCATGGACTGAAGATGATGAGATTATGGGATTGCGTCATAAAACACTTGCCATCGAAGGTATTCAATTCCATCCCGAGTCTATCTTAAGCGAGCATGGACACCAAATGCTCGAAAATTTTCTAAATGCCAAAAATAAGCGACTGGAATGAACAAAGATAATTTGATGACTCCACAAGAAGCTCTCCATCACATCATTACCCATCAAGAGATACTGCACGATGACATGGTTTCTTTGATGCGGCAAATAATGCAAGGAGGAGTTTCACCTGTTCTAATCGCCGCGATTATTACCGGCCTTCGAGTAAAAAAAGAGACTATTGGAGAAATAGCTGCAGCAGCACAAGTTATGCGTGAATTTGCAACCAAGGTCGATGTTCCCGATAGTACTCATTTGGTTGATACCTGCGGCACAGGAGGAGATTCTGCACATACTTTTAATATTTCTACTGCATCAGCATTTGTTACCGCTGCAGCTGGTTCTCGCGTAGCCAAGCATGGCGGGAGATCCGTCTCAAGCAAATCGGGAAGCGCTGATGTACTGGAGGCACTCGGTGTTAACTTAAATCAAACACCACAGCAAGTTGCTCAAAGCATTAGCGAAATTGGCGTGGGCTTTATGTTCGCTCCGAATTACCATGCAGCCATGAAGCATGCGGCCCCAGTTCGACGCGAACTGGGCGTCAAAACCTTATTTAACATCCTAGGCCCGCTCACCAACCCAGCCAATGCCAAACAACAAGTTTTGGGCGTATTCAATGATGATCTAGTTGAAACTCTGGCACTTGTTTTACAACGTTTAGGCAGTCGACATGTTTTGATTGTCAATGGTAAAGATGGGTTAGATGAAATTACGATCACTGGCGACACCAATGTGGGCGAACTAAAGAATGGCCGAGTGGAAACTTATACCATCAGGCCGGAAGATTTTAATCTCCAAACATCTCCAATCGAGGCTATTCAAGTCAACGATAAAGAGCATGCAAAGTCCATGCTGCTGTCAGTACTTGAAAATGCAGCCGGACCAGCACGCGATATTGTATTGCTCAATGCAGGAGCCGCCATTTATGTGTCTGGCATCGCTGATTCTCTCGAACATGGTATAAAAACCGCACACCAAGCGATAGAAAGTGGTGCTGCACTTAAAAAACTTCATGAATTAATAGATTTCACTCACAGAAATTCCAATTAAAAAAACAATGTCCGATATACTAAAAAAAATTCTTGCCGTTAAAAAACAAGAAATCAGTGCGGCCAAAGCGATAAAGCCTTATTCATCGTTACTGCACGAAGCAAAATCAACCCCTCCCTCGCGAGATTTTGTCGCAGCCATCCATAATAAAATAAATGCAGGACAATCTGCAGTGATTGCAGAAATCAAGCAGGCAAGCCCTAGTAAAGGGGTATTACGCGGAAAATCATCCGACCCAAAAACACCATCATTCGATTTTTTACCTGCTGAGATCGCTAAAACTTATGCATTGCATGGCGCAGCTTGTTTATCGGTATTGACTGATAAACAGTTTTTTATGGGTAGTCCTGAATATTTACAGGCAGCACGTACTGCATGCTCACTGCCTGTATTGCGAAAAGATTTTATTCTGGAGGACTACCAAATTATAGAAGCACGCGCTATGCAGGCTGATTGCATCTTATTGATAGTGAGTGCTTTTTTATTAGAAGATGAAAGACATTCTGCAAAACCTAGCAGTGAACCTCTGACGCGCATGCTAAAGCTTGAAGAGCTTGCTCATTCACTGGGAATGTCGGTTCTAGTTGAAGTACATGATGCCGGCGAACTGGAAATTGCACTGCAACTAACCACACCATTAATAGGCATCAACAATCGTAATTTACGGACATTTGAAACCTCTTTAAATACAACTTTGGAACTTCTGAGTCAAATCCCATCGCAAAGAATTGTAGTTACGGAAAGTGGCATCCATCATCCCACAGATGTTGCGTTGATGCGCGATCATCAGGTAAATACATTTCTTGTAGGAGAAGCTTTTATGCGGGCTGAAGATCCTGGCATTGAACTAGAGCGACTCTTTTTTCAACCTGTTGCTTGATAAATAGTTAAGTGTAGGCAGTTTATTGTTTTCTAAATATCTATTTGGAAATGTCGTAGAAAATTTACATACGATATTTTAGATCGGGGGTTCAATATGCTATCGCAACGACCAAAGAAACTATCTGAATGGGTAAATTTTCTTACCAGATCAGAAATTCCTGTTCTAAAGCAAACCGACCGAAATCTTGAAATCCTGAAACAGGACGATCAGCACCTGAGCGCGCGCAGCGTTGCTCATGTAGTGAAATATGATCCTTTGATGACAGTAAAGTTATTACGTTATCTGCTAGAACATAAACATCGCTGCCAAGAACATGATGTAGTAGAAGTGGAACAAATCATCCTGATGATTGGACTTGAAACCACTTTGAATAAAGTGCCTTCCAAGCCGCTTGCTGAAGATATTTTACACGATGACATGAATGCACTTGTATGCTTATTAAAAGTGGCTCACCGCGCGAATATCGCTGCTGCGTATGCTTTTGACTGGGCAGTTCGTTTACATGATTTACATTATGAAGCAATTCGTATCGCCACATTACTGCACGATATTTCCGAAATGCTGATGTGGTGTTTTGCACCTAATGAAATGCTGCAAGTCAACAACCTCAAGAAACAAAATAAAGCAATGCGTAGCACCGTAGCGCAAGAGCAAGTTTTCGGTTTCTCATTGAATCAATTACAGCTAGAGTTGGCTATCAAATGGAAATTACCCCAATTACTCATCACGCTGATGGATGATAGCTGCTCAAGCTTGCAACGCGTGCGCAATGTCGCCCTGGCTGTGAATCTAGCCAGACACTCAGCAAATGGTTGGGACGATGCAGCTTTGCCGGATGATTATGAAGATATCGCTAGACTCCTGCACATGCACGCATCTGAAATCATGCTCATAGTTGGCGCTAACAAACAGCACGACAACCATTGATAATAGAACCTCGGACAATTTGGATGCTCATCTCCGAAGATTGCTCATTCATCTGCATGAGCAATATTGCAGATCAGCGCTATCGTGACAATTTTTAATCTTTAAATGTGCTTAACGCAGATCCAGAACACTTTGCATCATTTAATATAAAAAACCTCATCGGACATTCCATCGACAACGATTCGGCATGTCGCAATAAAACACTATCTCCATCAAAACCTCATTAGTCTTTGATAAATAATTTCACATGCTATTCAGCATCTATTCAGATTCCATTCCATACAATGTTTATGTATGAAAATATTGCTAGCGGTTTTAATTGATGACCACAGCAACGAATGATTGATATGCTCATCAGAGCAAAGCATAAGTATGTTGCGACGCCACATTCGACATTGGTAGAGGATTATATGAAAAATTTCAAATTAACTTGCGTGGCCATCGCTCTATGTGGGTTATTTTCTACAAACCCAGTGGGAGCTGAGGGAGAGGGGGGT
>JAGOKN010000093.1 GCA_017994575.1 Nitrosomonas sp. | reverse complement strand
CTTTGGTACTCCTTCATTTTTGACTCCTCGTCTCGTGGTTGGGACTAGAACGTTACGACGACTGCCGTAACGGTCAAACCTTTGGGAGTCCCCCGGCAAAGCCGGGGGTTTACCTATTATTAATTAACTCGCCGCTTATCAGAATTTTCCATTTGAATGTTATCGATCATTACAAAGATTTTCTCGGATATTTTAAGTTAATGCTGACTGTTACAAGCATCCCTGATGCGCTATAATCACTTGTCTCATTCCACTAATTAATCCATATAAATGTTGCAAGGTATGAATCTCGCATGTGTTCGTGGCGATCGCGAGCTGTTCAAGGGTATTAATTTCTCTCTTGAAGAGGGTGGTCTCATGCAGGTGCGTGGACCTAACGGTAGCGGTAAAACCAGTCTTTTGCGCATGTTATGTGGCTTATCAAATCCTGCTGCTGGTGAAATTCGTTGGCGAGGTACGGCGATTCGTTCGTTGAACGGAGATTATTTTGCAGATATGACTTATATTGGTCATCTGAGTGGAACTAAAGATGATTTGACGGTTATCGAGAATTTGCTGATTTCGAGTGCGCTTGCAGGTTTTGAAATCGATATGCAACAAGCCAGCGAGGTGCTTGAATATATTGGCTTAGGTAGTAGGCAAGTATTGCCGGTCAAAGTGCTATCTCAAGGTCAACGCCGCCGCGTGGCTCTGGCACGTTTGATGGTTTGTAAAACATCTCTGTGGATTCTTGATGAACCACTAGTTGCATTGGATGTGATGGCTGTTAAGTTGATTCAGGAATTGTTAGAACAACATTTAAAGCAAGGTGGTATGGTGGTAATGACAACACACCAAGAGATTGACATTACGGCAGCATCCATTACGCAGTTGCAATTAGCCTGATATTCTATATGTGGATAATTAAGCGCGATCTGCTGTTAGCTATAAGACGTCAATCCGATGTATTGACGACTTTGTTTTTCTTTATCATTGTGGTTAGCTTGTTTCCATTAAGCGTAGGGCCAGAAATGAATATGCTACGAGTGATGGCACCCGGTGTAGTCTGGGTAGCTGCTTTATTGGCCTCAATGTTATCCTTAGGCAGAATGTTCTCAAATGATTATTTAGATGGTACGTTGGAACAGATGTTGTTGTCACCTCAATCGCTATCCCTCCTGGTACTCGGTAAAGCTTTCGCACACTGGTTAGTAACAGGAATGCCGTTGGTATTAATGGCACCTGTTTTAGGTATTCAGTATGATTTACCAGTTGATGCCTTACTGGTTTTAACTGTATCGCTATTGCTGGGGACTCCAGTGCTTAGTTTAATCGGAGCAATTGGAGCGGCGCTAACACTAGGATTGCGCGGAGGTGGTGTGTTGGTTTCGTTATTAGTTTTACCCTTATATATTCCTGTGTTAATTTTTGGTGCTGGTGCGGTTGAAGCAAATATGTCGGGGGTTAATTTTGATGCGCATTTGTCACTAATAGGGGCATTCCTTCTTGTGTCGCTGGTTTTTGCACCCTGGGCGGCAGCATCTTCATTAAAGGTTTCATTGGAATAAAGCAAATCCTTCAAAAATATATTGCAATAAGCCATTACATTTATTATTAAAACATTTTTCTAAATACTTTCAATACTCTGAATTTAAAAATAAAAAGCGATTCTTGATTTTGTATTTTTAGTATAGAATTGGCGGCTGCAAAATTGAAGGTTGTGTTAGGAACTCAAATTTAATCTGAAGAATTATAAAATTTAATATGGCTATTAACTGGTTCAAGTATTCTTCCCCTGCAAGTTTTTATTCGCTAGCAGGAAAAATGATTCCAATATTTTCATTTGCTGCAATTGTATTACTTGTAGCCGGACTCTATGTTGGCTTCTTTGTGGCTCCTACCGATTTTCAACAAGGTGAAGCCTATCGAATAATTTTTATTCATGTGCCAGCAGCATGGATGTCGATGTTTTTATATGTTGTAATGGCCTTATGGGCAGGTATTGGTCTAGCTTTTAATACGCGACTTTCTTCAATGTTCGCGACCGCGATTGCCCCTACGGGCGCTATGTTTACCTTTATCGCACTTTGGACTGGTGCTTTATGGGGAAAGCCGATGTGGGGGACATGGTGGGTATGGGATGCGCGATTAACCTCTGAATTAATTTTGTTGTTTCTCTATATTGGTTTTATGTCATTACAAGCTGCTATTGATGATCCTCGTCGTGCTGATAAAGCCGGTGCAATCATCGCTCTGGTTGGTGTGGTAAATATTCCCATTATTTATTTCTCAGTACAGTGGTGGAATACCTTGCATCAAGGTGCGTCAGTAAGTGTTACACAAGCGCCAGCAATGGCAACAACCATGCTAATGGGGATGTTAATCATGGTTTTTGCAAGCTGGATGTATTCCATTGCAGTAATCTTAAAACGCACGCGTGTCATTATTCTTGAGCGAGAGAGTCATACAGCATGGGTGGCAGAACTACAAGGGAAGGAGGCTGTATAAATGAATTGGTCAAGCGCTTCAGAGTTTTTCTCGATGGGTGGGTATGGGCTTTATGTTTGGGGGTCATATATCGTGACATTGGTCTGTGTAGTCGGTGAAATTCTGTTAATTTCGAATCGTCGTCGAACTTTAGAGAAACGATATAGTCTCATTCACGACTTAAATAAAAAAAGAGATACCAAATGAAACCACGTCATAAAAAACTTACGATTATTGTTGCAGGAGTTGCTGCACTAGGTATTGCGTCTATGCTGGTATTGAATGCTTTTCAGAGTAATTTGGTTTTTTTCTTTAGTCCATCACAAGTTGTCGCAAAAGAAGCACCTATTGGAAAGAGCTTCCGTATTGGTGGATTAGTTGAAGAAGGCAGTGTGAAACGTGAAGATAGTAGTACAACAGTTCGTTTTTCGGTAACAGACACCGTACAGACTATTCCAGTTGTATATACAGGTATTCTTCCAGATTTATTTAGGGAAGGTAAAGGTATCGTTGCTCAAGGAAAAATATCTACAGCTGGTGTTTTTGAAGCAGATGAAGTGCTAGCCAAACATGATGAGAATTATATGCCGCCTGAAGCAGCAGAAGCGCTAGAGCAAGCAGCCAAAACACAAAAAGCATCTTTAGTGCAATAAGCACTATTGTTTAACGCTAAATATCATATTGTTTAATCCTGAATAATCATTAACCTATAAGCTAAAATTATGATTCCAGAAATTGGTAATTTTTCCCTAATTCTCGCTCTTCTTTTGGCCTTGACACAAGGAACACTACCCATCATTGGTGCCGCGCGCGGTATTCCTTCGTGGATAGCATTAGCTAGACCGGTCGTTCAAGGACAGTTTGTTTTCGTATTAATTGCATTTTTATGTCTGGGATATTCTTTTGTTAGTAGTGACTTCTCAGTAATGAACGTGGCAAAAAATTCAAATTCCGAATTACCCTTTCATTTTAGATTGGCTGCTACATGGGGTTCTCATGAAGGTTCTCTATTACTATGGGTATTGATGTTAGCTGGCTGGTCTGTGGCTGTTAGTGTTTTTAGCAAGCAATTGCCGGATGATATAGTAGCAAGAGTTCTCGGTGTTCTGGGTCTTGTTAGTGTCGGTTTTTTGCTATTCATGCTATTTACTTCTAATCCATTTGATCGTTTATTGCCAGCAGCAATGGAAGGTAGCGATTTAAATCCTTTGCTTCAAGATGCCGGTATGGTGATTCATCCTCCCATGCTCTATATGGGGTATGTAGGATTTTCGGTCGCTTTTGCATTTGCTATTGCGGCGTTGCTCAGTGGGAGACTTGACGCTACTTGGGCACGTTGGTCCCGCCCTTGGACGATAGTTGCTTGGGTTTTTCTGACAACTGGCATCATGTTGGGCAGTTGGTGGGCTTATTATGAACTGGGCTGGGGTGGTTGGTGGTTCTGGGATCCGGTTGAGAATGCTTCATTTATGCCGTGGTTAGTTGGAACAGCATTGGTTCATTCCTTGGCAGTTACTGAAAAACGCGGTAGCTTCAAAAGTTGGACTGTATTATTAGCAATATCTACATTTGCATTAAGCTTATTAGGTACATTTTTAGTACGGTCGGGTGTCTTAACTTCTGTACATGCTTTTGCTACTGATCCAGCCCGAGGGGTATTTATACTTGCATTTTTAGTCATAGTGATTAGTTGTTCATTATTATTATTTGCATGGCGTGCACCTAAAGTTGGCTTGGGTGGAAAGTTTGATTTGATTTCACGCGAATCATTGTTACTAGCTAATAATTTATTATTATTGGTAGCAGCTGGCAGTGTTTTATTGGGAACACTCTATCCGCTGATTATTGACGCTCTCAATCTTGGTAAGCTATCGGTTGGTCCTCCATACTTTGAAGCGGTATTTGTGCCAGTTATGACACCGGCAATTTTTCTAATTGGTGTAGGACCTATTGCTCGCTGGAAGCAAATGAGTCTGCCTACATTAGTAGTTCGCTTGCGTTGGGCTTTTGCGGTTAGTGTAATCTCGGCTTTGATTACGCCCTATCTAATCGGTGAATGGAAACCGATGGTTAGCTTTGGGTTGTTGCTGGCTTTCTGGATAATTGTGTGTGCAGTGGTCAACGTGAAGCATCGCATTAGCAACAGTGGGCAAGGAAGTATAATTGCTCGATTAGCTAGGCAATCAAGAAGTTATTATGGAATGCATTGTGCTCACTTAGGTGTGGCTGTATTTATTATTGGCGTGACTCTGGTTAACGGTTATGAAACTGAAAAAGATGTCCGCATGGATATCGGCAGTAAAGTGACTGTTGGAGGATATACATTCCAGTTTAATGGTGTCAGTAATGTAGTGGGTCCTAACTATAAAGCTGTCCGTGGCGATATTGATGTCATTCAAGACGATAAAGTTATTCGTGCTTTACACCCTGAAAAACGTACCTATAATGCATCGGGTATGGCAATGACAGAAGCCGCGATTGATACAGGCCTGTTTCGTGATCTGTATGTGGCATTGGGTGAGCCACTAGCAAATAACGCATGGGTTGTTCGTGCTTACCATAAACCATTCGTAGACTGGATTTGGTTGGGATGTTTATTAATGGCAATTGGTGGTGTGCTTTCTGTAACCGATCGTCGCTATCGCTTAAAAGTTTCCAAGACTAATCAGAAAGTTACTAAGGGTGTGGAAACAGAATCCATACAAGAAGAAGTTCCTGCAACGGCTAGCGCATCAATCAGTAATTCCGAGTTGGTTACGGAAACAAGAAAAGTATGATGCGATATTTAATTCCGCTATTTGCTTTTATGATACTGGCAGCATTCTTGCTAGTTGGTCTTACATTAAACCCGCGCCAAGTTCCATCGCCACTGATTGATAAACCTGCGCCTGTATTCCAATTGAATCATTTGCATGAACCTGAAAAAGTCATGGCATCACAAGATAATCTTGGCAAGGTCTGGATGCTAAATGTCTGGGCATCGTGGTGTGTTGCCTGTCGTGATGAGCATCCCTTATTAGTACAGTTAGCTAATTCAGGGATTGTTCCAATATATGGTTTGAATTACAAAGATGAACGTACGACCGCGATGCAGTGGTTAAAACGTTACGGAGATCCCTATACGATTAGTATTGTCGATCAAGATGGAAAAGTTGGGATCGATTACGGTGTTTATGGAGTTCCTGAAACTTATGTGATAGATAAAAAGGGAATCATCCGGCATAAGCAGATTGGTCCAGTAACAGTGGATGCTTTACAAAAGACAATCATCCCACTCATTCTTGAATTACAGAAGCAGGTTTAGGAAAGCTCTCTCTATGTTTAAAAATTATCATCAATATGATTGGATTGGTTTACTCAGATGAATAAAACAAAAGCATTGATACTAATATTTTTATTATGCATGTGTATTATGCCTTCCATCGTCTTTTCAAAGGAAGCTGTGCCAGTTGCAGAAGATCCCGAAGTTGAAAAAAGGATGCTAGCGCTCACCATGGATTTGCGTTGTTTAGTTTGTCAGAATGAATCCATTGCTGATTCTCGTGCTGATTTCTCCAATGATATAAGACGTGAAATTCGTCAGCAAATTAAAGCAAACAAGAATGATCAGGAAATTATCCAGTTTCTGGTTGATAGGTATGGCGATTTTGTTCTTTATAATCCGCCCGTAAAACCAACGACGGTATTTCTGTGGTTTGGTCCGCTTGCTTTATTTGTTATTGGATTGGGGGCTTTGATAGTTTATCTCCGGCGAAGACGTGTACAAATAAAAGAGGTAACGCTATCAGAAGCGGAACTTAAGAAAGTAGAGTCTTTGCTGAACGAAAATAAAGGTAAGAACGTATGACGTCATTTTGGGTTATTTCTGGTATTTTTATCGTAACAGCACTGTTATTTATAGTTCCTACCTTATTAAGAAATCGAGATGTTCAACGAGAAAATTTAGAGCATGATGCAGTCAATATTACTGTATATCGTGATCAATTAGCTGAACTTGATAAAGATTTAGAAAACGATATTCTAACCCAGGAACAATACAATAGAAGTAAACAAGAGTTACAGCAACGCATGTTGCAGGATGTTCCTGAGAGAGAGAAAATGATTATCAAGACGAATAAAAGAATTCATAATATTGCATTATCAACTTTTATCACATTGGTTTTGCCACTTGCAGCGATTTTTTTGTATTTGGTAATTGGAGATACTCGAGGATTGTTGCCGCAAGCTCAACTTGCAAATGCAGCTCAAATGAATCGAGGTGGAGGCAATGAATCGCCTGCTGGACATGATAATTTCTCATCTGTTCTGGAAAACCTTATCGGACGATTAAAGGATAATCCTAGCGATATTGAGGGATGGATAATGCTGGGGAGAACCTATGCAATAATGGAACGCTATACTGAAGCAAGTAATACTTATGAAAAGTTAGTAGAATTAGTTCCCGATAACCCGCAAATCCTCAGCGATTATGCCGATGTACTGGCCATGAGGAACCAAGGAAGTTTAGCCGGTAAACCCACTGAATTAATTCATGCGGCATTACGAATTGATCCTCAATATCCTAAAGCATTAGCGCTAGCTGGGACTGCCGAGTTTGAACAGAAAAAATTTGAGCAAGCAGCCGAACACTGGGAAAAGCTACTGGCTGTGATACCAGCTGATTCTCAATTAGCAAAGTCCGTGAAAGACAGTATTGATGAAGCTAAGTCGCTAGCTTCTAGTAATAAAGTGACTGTATCTGCTTCACAAGAAAATAAAGCACCGCAACAAATTAGTAATCAGTCAGAAAAACCTGTGGAGGCAGCAACGCCATCCTCGGCCATTGCAATTTCTGGCCAAGTAACTATTAATGAGAATCTGGTATCAAAAGCTTCGCCTAATGATACTTTGTTTATTTATGCACGTGCAAAGACAGGTCCTAAAATGCCATTGGCGATTTTACGTTTGAAAGCAAGTGATCTTCCTGCGACGTTTACTTTGACCGATGATATGGCAATGACACCCACCATGAAAATGTCCAGTTTCCCAGAAGTGGTTATTGAAGCTAGAATTTCTAAATCAGGACAAGCTGTTCCTGCAAGTGGCGATCTTCAAGGTTTTAGTCAGCCTGTGAAAATTGGTAATAATAATATCGCTATAGTGATTGATAAGCAAATTCCATAGATTTTTTCTGTATAAAGTGTTTTTAAAAATATGGCTTTAGGAAATAATTGATGGTTCAACTTAATCACTCTGTGGAAAATTTTATATTACCTTCTACTAACGGACAGGATTTCTCATTAGCAAAAAATAGAGGTAAGCATGTTATTATTTATTTCTACCCGAAAGATGACACACCCGGGTGTACCTTAGAAGGTCAGGATTTTCGCGATCACTGGGATGCATTTGAAGAGAGAAACTGCGTAATAGTAGGTATATCCAGAGATAGTCTTGATTCACACGAAAGTTTTAAGAGAAAAATTGAATTACCTTTTGAATTGTTAAGTGATGTGGATGAGATAGTTTGCAAACTATTTGATGTAATTAAAATGAAAAATGTATATGGCAAACAAGTTCTAGGCATTGAACGCAGTACTTTCGTCATAGATACTCATGGCATATTAAGAAGGGAATGGCGTGGTGTTAAAGTACCTGGACATGTCAGTGAGGTTTTAAATTTTGTTGTATAGAGAATCAAGCGACATTTAGTTTCTGATTTGCTGCATGTTTACTACATATTAACAAATCCGATGTTAGTGTTTCTAATATGCTGCTAGTTCTAAACAGAATAATCATGGAAGGCTAGCACAGAATTTTTTCTGATTAGATAAAGCTCTCATAGGACCTGAGTATTCCGAATGGAACCTTTCATACATTCATCGTTTCTTTTCTGGTTCCTGCATTACTAGGTTTCCTTGATTTTGGGCTGCATAGCCCCCCTTCCGCAATGTTTTATTACCTTTTGAAGAGGGATTCATATTATCCTGCAAATCAACTTGCGATTCCCCGTGGTCTTGCCGCGGGGATAGGTGCAGGGCGCGCGGAGCAAATTTATTTGTCGTTGACAATTTGGCAGCCTACAAAACAGGTGCATACAGTCAACGAGAAATCGGAGAGTACTATCAATTACATCCAACGACAATTGGAGTAATTCTCCGGAAAAATAAGAATTCTTGATTCTGGATCTAACACTATTTTTCTCTCTGACGGATTTCGCGCAAAAAACTGCGCAACATCCCTGCCTTTGAACACTAACAGGCACCTCTTCATAAACCCACAGTCCAAGGAGAAAACTATGACAAACGCACAATTAGAAGATAAGCGTCCAACGCCAGACCCTGCGGAAGAAAACGCTTTCTTTCCGTCTCCCTATTCACTGAGCCAGTTCACTTCCACCAAGTCTGATTTGAGCGGTGCGGATTATCCTAATCCCTACACGGGTGGTCGCTGGAAGATTCTGGTAATCGGAGCTGATGAACGCTACCTGCTCACCGGAAATGGCACGATGTTCTCAACTGGAAATCACCCGGTGGAAACACTTCTGCCGATGTACCATATTGATAAGGCTGGTTTCTCGTTCGATGTCGCGACGCTTTCCGGCAATCCAGTCAAATTCGAGTTTTGGGCGATGCCATCCGAAGACAAGGAAGTGATAGAACTGTTTGCGAAATATCGTGATCAGTTCAAGAAACCATTGAAGCTTGCTGACGTGGTCAAGAAAGCGCTTGGCGATGATTCGGACTATATCGGTGTGTTTATTCCCGGCGGTCATGGCGCCCTGATTGGCCTACCTGAAAGCGAGGATATAAAAGCTGTCCTTGAGTGGGGCATCGCAAACGACAAATTCATCATCTCGTTATGCCATGGTCCCGCCGCTTTCCTCGCCGCTGGTAATAATCCGCACTTTGCTGGTTACAAGATCTGCGCCTTCCCGGATGATCTCGACGCCCAGACTCCCAGCATTGGTTATATGCCCGGTCATTTGACGTGGAAGTTTGGTGAAAGATTGAAGGCAATCGGCTTCGAAATCATAAACAAGGATATCTCCGGTGCGACGCATCGGGATCGGAAGATACTGACAGGCGATAGTCCTCTTGCCGGCAATGCACTTGGCAAGCTCGCGGCCAGTGCGCTTCTCGAAACAGTCGATAAAGAGTAAGCTTTATCGAGGGAAAAGACGAGCTACTCGCTACGCATGCTAGCAATTCACTCAAGCCGACGGTGTTTTATGGCGTGGGTTAATTGAGGCGTTAGACCGCTAGATCTGGACTTATCCAATTAAAGATATCTCGTTGACAGTAAAAGATGTATCCGAAAATCCATTGTACGCATTACCTTCCGAATCCGTAATAGCGCCCTAGCCATGTGCGCCGTATAGGTTGTGCCAGGAATCAGATCGTCTGTCGGATTGATGATGACATTGTGGCCGTCAAAGGTCACTTGATGTTTATCGTCTATGGCGATTATTCGAGTATCTATTCCATTGCTGAGTACGAGATTACCAACGCCTGTTTTAACAGCACCGGTAAAACGTAGTTCGATGTCATCATCAGCTTTAAAGTCTGACGAACCATCTCTAGGATTACTACCAGACAGCGTTGTTTGAAGAATTGCGGGCGTTGTTTGGTAAAATGAACTCAATGTACTAGTATCGGGATGACCTGTCTCATCAATGATTACGCCACTGTCCATTTGTAACACATAAGTCGAATCAGGCCATAAATCATCTGTAAGATCGATAGTGACAATGTCGCCCTCAAAGCTAACCTGGCTGACGTCGTCGATTGCGATAGTTCTAACATCGGTACCGGTACCGGTACCATTGCTAATTACAATATTTCCTGTTGCCGCTTTAACCGCTTCATCAAAGTGAAGCTCGATATTTCCATCAATTGGGAAATAATATTGGTTAAAGGGGTATAAGCTGGGCGATGAATCGTAAGCGTCCAACGGCACCATCTAACATCTTTTAATGCGCTCAATTATCCTCAAATATTTTTTGAGAGGATAACACCAATGTCATTACCGACAGATCAGCAAGTACATATAGAGGCTTGGCAGTCGAGTGGATTATCGCAGGTGGCCTATTGTCGTCAGCATCAGTTGAATTCCAAAACGTTCGCGAACTGGTTGCGGGTTTATCGTTCTCAACCAGTTGCTGCAGTTGCGTCAACTTTGATTCCGGTTGAGATCAAGTTGGATCCTTCGTCATCCGGGTCACTGTGTTTACGTTGTCCGCAAGGTCATACGCTAGAACTACCAACAGAAATATCACCGCAATGGCTGGGGCAGTTGCTGAAATGCCTGGATTGATTGTTAATCCGGGTAGCATCTGGCTGGCAGTAGAGCCGGTTGATATGCGCAGTGGTATTGATGGCTTGTCGATGCTGGTACAGCAGTCTTTGGAGCATGCACCCTGCGCAGGTTCAGCTTTTGTGTTTTGCAATCGTGCTGGAAATCGCATCAAGGTGTTGCTGTGGGACGGCACCGGCGTGTGGTTGTGCCAGCGCCGTTTGCATCAGGGTAAATTTGTTTGGCCAAAATCAGATGAGCGCTGTTTTGTATTGACGCAAGCGCAGTGGAATTGGCTAATAGCCGGTGTCAATTGGCAGCGATTATCGGCGTTTCCACCCGCGCATCTAAAGGCCTGAGAAATAGTAAAGAGCCTTTATTCATCAGTGTTTCAGTGGGTCGTGTGGTATAATTAATAATAGGTAAACCCCCGGCTTTGCCGGGGGACTCCCAAAGGTTTGACCGTTACGGCAGTCGTCGTAACGTTCTAGTCCCAACCACGAGACGAGGAGTCAAAAATGAAGGAGTACCAAAG
>JAGOKN010000092.1 GCA_017994575.1 Nitrosomonas sp. | reverse complement strand
GGGTTTTTTGTTAATTGATGCTCGATTACTGAGGCACAATATTTGAAGCTTGTTTGCCTTTAGGGCCTGTCGTTACGTCGAAGGTAACGCGTTGTGCTTCACGCAATGATTTGAAACCGCTGCTGTTGATTGCAGAGAAATGTGCAAATAAATCTTCGCCTCCGCCATCTGGAGTGATAAAACCGAAACCTTTCGAATCGTTAAACCATTTCACAACGCCTGTTGCCATATTCATTTCCTTAATAATTAATAATTTAGTGCATCTATGAGAATCCATAGTGGCCATCGAATATCAAGGAAAAAGGTCAACTATAAGCATCACATTTCACGACTTGAATCCAAAAGACATGAATAAGATATACGTTTTTTTAAAAAGTTCAAGCATTTATTGATGGTTTTGCACAAAAAGTTTGATAATTTACGTTTATCGACTTATGCAGAGCTTCCTGAAAAATTTATTTGGAAGCAATGAGTGCTTGATATTTAGCTTGTAATTGTTCTTTGCTTTCGACCATTTCCGGATTTGTGATAATACAATCCACCGGACATACTTCGACACATTGTGGTTCATTATAATGCCCCACGCATTCAGTACATAAACTTGGATTGATCTGATAAATTTCTTCACCTTGCGAAATGGCGCCATTAGGGCACTCAGGTTCGCAAACATCACAGTTGATACATTCGTCGGTAATGATTAATGCCATACTGTCCTCAATTCTGTTTTGCTAATTTTTCGCGCAATTTTTTGGCTACCAGAGGATGCACAAAAGCATCTGCATTGCCCCCCAGCGACGCAATCTCGCGTACCATGGTTGCCGAGATGAACATATATTGTTCGGACGGCGTCATGAATAAGGTTTCCACATCGGGATACATACAACGATTCATTCCCGCCATCTGAAATTCATATTCAAAATCCGATGCAGCGCGCAGACCGCGCAAAATGATGCGTGCATTCTGTTGTTGCAGGAAATTCATCAGTAAACCCGAAAATGCCATAATCTGAACATTCGAGCAATCGGATAACGCCTGCTGCGCCATTTCCACTCTTTCTTCCAATGTAAAAAAGGGTTTCTTACCGCTGCTGACCGCTACCGCCACGACCACTTGATCAAACAAGCGCGAAGCACGTCGAACGAGATCTTCATGTCCGCGCGTGATGGGATCAAATGTACCCGGGTAAATCACTTTATCCATTAGACTTCAACTCCAGCAGCTGATAGTGAACTGCCCCCGCTTTTGCGCTACGTTTCACAATCCATTGTTGATCAGGAATCCAGGCACCTCTACTTTCGGCATAAACCAATCCATCGAATTTTATATGAGCCGTCAGCTTCGGTAATAGTTCTGGCAAACACTCAAGTCGATAAGGCGGATCGAGAAAAATCACGTCAAATTTTCTTGCATCAGAAGCCAGAAAATTCAGTGCATTTATCAACAATAACTCCACTTGTGCAGCTTGTAATTTTTGTCTATTTTCTTGCAATGCTTTGTGAACTTTTGCATCGGCATCAATCATTATCACGGATTCCGCTCCACGGGATGCAGCTTCAAAACCAAGCACACCACTACCGGCAAATAAATCGAGGCAATTCAGACCACTCAAATCTTGTCCGAGCCAATTAAAAACGGTCTCACGTATTCTATCGGGAGTAGGCCTTAAATCAGGCAAATCCGGAAAAGTGATTATTCGACTGCGCCACTGACCACCAATGATACGAACTTTTCCTTGTTTAATAGCCATACACTAAACAATAAAATCGCTATTACTCTACGGAACCGACAATCACAGCCACCATGCCTTCAGGCTGAATGCGGCGTTGAAATGCCTGCTTGATCTGATCTGCGGTAACAGCTTCAACAGCGGCTAAATAATCAGTCAAATAAGTCAGCGGTAAATTATAAAAACCGATCATGGCAAGAAAACTTAGTATTTTACTATTGCTATCTATTCTCAGAGGAAATCCACCAATGATATTTTGCTTGGCAGCAATCAATTCTTCTTCGGTTGGTCCTCCGCTCACAAACTCCTTAAGTACTTTGTGGGTTAACGCAAAGGCTTCCTCAGATTGTTCTTTTTTTGTCTGCAAGCCTATTTGAAACGGTCCCTGTTCTTTGTAAGGAGAAAAAGAACTATATACGCTGTAAGCCAATCCACGCTGCTGGCGAACTTCTTCCATCAAGCGTGAAACAAATCCACCGCCACCCAATATGTGATTTCCGACCAGTAGCGGAAAATAATCGGGATCACCTCGACGCAAGCCCGGATAAGCAAGCTGAATGTGACTTTGTGTCGCAGGATGAGGAATTCGCTTGGTTTCTGCCTTGGGAATTTGCACTGCCGGTATATCAGTTGTTTGCTGACCGGCTGGAAGCTTCGTCGTCAGTGACTCCGCAATTGCGATAGCTTCTGATTGATTAACATCACCGATAATTACAATGATTGCATTCTTGGCGACATAGTAAGCGCGGTAGAAGCTCAGCAAATCTTCTCGTTTGAGCGCATTGACTGTATCGATCTCACCCAAATCATCTAATCCATAGGGATGATTGCCATAGAGCATTTTCATTAAAGCATGATCAGCAATGTAATCCGGTTTGGTGCTCGATTCTTTGATGCTCAATGCTATCCTGGCTTTCTCGCGTGCCAATACAGTTTGATGAAATTCGGGAGATTGGATGATGCGCGCAAAAACATCCAGTGCTTGTTTACGCTCGCGTTCGCTGCTTAGGGTACGTAAAGCCATGCCAGCGCGATCCCGATCAAAGTGACTGTTCAGTTGCGCCCCCACATCAGCCAGTGCCGTGGCAATCTGATCTTCCGACAAACCGCCTGCACCCAAGCTGAGCAAGTGCCGCACCAGATTGGCATTACCTGATTTATCAGCGCTATCCATGCTACTGCCTGCAGCAAATTCGACACTGATATCCAGCATTGGCAAATCATGGCTTTCAACAAAATAGACACGCGCACCAGCAGATGTCTGCCAATACTGTATGGGCAATGAAGCCAGTATCCATTGAGAATAAGCGCTAATCAGCAAAACAAATATGAAACGTGTTATTTGCACCAAGACCTCCTACTGTTACTGTTCATCAAGATTGAATATGCGCTAATTGATTAACCGCTATTGCGCAGACCCGCAGTCACGCCATTAATGGTTAGATGGATAGAGCGCTTCACTTCATCGCTATCCTCACCCGATCGATAGCGACGCAGCAATTCCACTTGCAGATGATTGAGCGGATCGATATATGGAGTTCTATTGCGAATGCTGCGGGCTAATGTTGGATTATCTTGCAGCAACTCAGTATTACCTGTAACCGCGAATAGCCATTTTTTGCTTCTTTCCCATTCTTCTTGGATACGCCCAAAAATTTGCTCACGCAACTCAACATCATTCACCAATTCTGCATAGCGCGAAGCAATACCCATATCTGTTTTAGACAGCACCATGTCCATATTCGACAATAAAGTCTGCATGAAAGGCCAGTTCTTGTACATTTCTTGCAACAAAGCCAATCCTTGCCCTGCCTGATCTTCGCGATTCACAAAAGCCTCCACTGCCTGGCCAAAACCATACCAGCCAGGCAACATCATGCGACTCAAACTCCAACTGAATACCCATGGAATAGCGCGTAAATCTTCAATAGCATCGGAATTTTTTCTTGAGGGCGGTCGGCTGCCGATATGCAATCCGGCCATTTCCCGAATCGCTGTGGACTCCAGAAAGAATTCTTTAAATCCCGGCGTTTCGTATACCAAATCACGGTAAGCTGCAAAAGAAGAGGATGCAAGCATTTCCATGGCCGGATAATAACGGTCTGCATTGGCGCCGATCGTATCGTGACTCAGTAAGGTAGCTTCAATCGTTGCCGCGACCAGTGTTTCAAGATTGCGCCGACCGATTTCAGGCTCGGCGTATTTACTGCTGATAACCTCGCCTTGCTCGGTTACCCGTATCTGACCATTCACACTGCCAGGTGGCTGGGCCAGAATACTCTGGTAACTGGGGCCGCCTCCACGTCCCACTGTACCACCACGCCCATGAAATAAGCGAAGTTCAATCTTGTGTTTGGCAAAAATCTTGGTGAGCTCAATTTCAGCTTTATAAATTTCCCAATTGGAAGTGATAAAACCACCATCCTTGTTACTATCCGAGTAGCCCAGCATGACTTCCTGCACATTGCCACGCGAATTCAGCAGCTGGCGATAATAAGGTAGCGAAAATAGCTGATCCATGATCAAACTACAGCTGCGCAGATCCGTGATGGTCTCGAATAATGGAATGATATTGAGATGTAATCGAGGATTTCCCCCTGTTTGCAACAAGCCTACTTCCTGCAGCATGAGGGCAACTTCCAGTATGTTGATAATACCGGTTGTCATGGAAATAATATAATTGGGCATCGCCGCGAGCCCAAATCGATGGTGAATCTCTGCCGCGCACTGCAATATGCGCATCTCGGATTGCGCCATTTCGGAAAAATCAGCAAAGGAAGTCTGTACAGGACGCGCTTGGCTAATGACCGCCAACAGCCGCTTGATCCGTTCCGCTTCATCCAATTGCAAATAACCCGCCTGATGCAAATTGCGCTCAAATAACTCGGCTACTACCTGCTCATGAATTTTACTGTGTTGACGCATATCCAACGGCGCCAGATGAAAACCAAACACATCCACTGCGCGCCGCAAATTGCGTAAGGCACCGCGTGCCACCCAATGCGACTTATGCTGAATTAATGAGTGAATGATGATATCGAGATCGTGCACAAATTCTGCGCTATTCTTATAGGGCTTAGCGGATTCCGCCGAATTCTGTTGAATAAGCATATGCCCCAATTGCTGGCTGGTAGCGCTCAGTCTTGCGCCAATACTGAGGAAGATACGTCGATAAGGTTCGTCAGATCGATTAGGGATATCCGGAGCGGTGGCGACTAAGGCTTTCACTTCATCACTGACTTGCACCAGACTTTCGGTCAGGCTCATTGAGCGACCAATCTTGCGCACTTCATCCAGGTAAAAGTCCAATACGACCGATGATTGACGCTCAACGGCGCGCAGCATGACTTCATGCGTCACGAAGGGATTGCCATCACGATCGCCGCCAATCCAACTACCAATCCGCAAGAAAGAATCAACATAAGGAACATCTTTCTTCAAGCGACGCTCGAGCAAGTCTTCTATTTTTGCATAGATATAAGGAATCTCTGTCAGAAAAGTATAGCTGTAATAAGCCAAGCCATTTTCTATTTCATCATAGACAGACAAACGAGTAGGGCGCAGCATGCGGGTTTGCCATAAAACCTGAATGGTGGCGCGCAAGCCTTCTTCATTGTGACGCAATTCATTCGGCGTGAGCTCGGTGCGCGCGCGTTCTTTCAACAAGCGTTCAATGGCAAGCTGACAATCCAGGATACTTCTGCGCTGAACCTCGGTAGGGTGTGCCGTTAATACCGGTGAAATAACCGCTTTTTTAAAGAAATCGGACAGGACACCAGGCTCTTTTCTATTTTCCAGCACACGTTCGAGTGCCAGCGTGACACTTCCAGCCTGCGGTGGCGATTTTGCACGTAAATGCGCACGCCGACGCCGGTTATGATGAACATCCTCAGCAATATTGGAGAGCAATGAGAAATAACTAAACGCACGCACAACCGGCAATGAATCTTTATCACTCAACTGGTTGAGTATCGCATCAAGCTCCTGACGCGCCTTGGGATCTTGATCTCGATGAAAGCGAATCGCCGTCTGGCGTATATTTTCAACTAATTCAAAAGCATGATCCCCTTCCTGCTCACGTAACGTATCACCCAGCATACGTCCTAGAAAACGAATATCTTCACGCAGCGGCAAATCTTTGTCATCCTCCGAATCAACAGTACTCATGGTCTCACGCGCCTACGATAAAAAATGAATAAAGCGCGCATTCGCCACAAGCCAAGTCGGCACCGGCCATGCTAGAATGATCACTATTAAGAACTTTTTGTAATTTTTTCATTTTATATTAATGCCCAACTCACTTTTATCTCCCCAGAAAATCGTCATTGCATCACGCGAAAGCCTGCTTGCTATGTGGCAAGCCAAGTTCATTCAGAAATGTTTAGGCGAATTATACCCCCAAACTGAAATCAGCATACTTGGTATGACAACACGCGGTGATCAGATACTGGATCAGTCTTTATCAAAAATAGGCGGGAAGGGCCTATTCATTAAGGAATTAGAGCAGGCTCTGGAAGACGGTCGAGCAGATATCGCCGTCCATTCAATGAAAGATATGCCCATGAATGTTCCCGAAGGATTCAAACTAGCCGCCATTACCGAGCGGGAAGATCCTCGCGATGCGTTTGTATCCAATCAGTATGCGAGCTTACAAGAACTACCAGAAGGCAGTATCGTTGGCACATCCAGTCTGCGGCGCGAAAGCCAATTGCGCGCCCAGTTTCCTCATCTCAAGGTACAACCTTTGCGAGGCAATGTGCAAACGCGATTGCGCAAACTCGATGAAGGGCAGTACGCGGCTATCATTTTGGCCGCAGCGGGCTTAAAACGACTTGAATTATCTGATCGCATCACAGCACATCTGGATCCTGAACAAAGTTTACCAGCCGTGGGTCAAGGCGCTCTGGGGATTGAATGCCGCGCAGATCGTGACGACTTGGTTGAGCTTTTACGGCCATTACATCACATGGAAACTGCCTATTGCGTAGAAGCTGAACGATCCATGAGCCGCGTATTGGGCGGCAGTTGCCAAGTCCCGCTGGGGGCGTTTGCTGAAATAGTTGATGGAATGCTTCAATTACGTGGTTTCGTCGCTCAGCCCGACGGCACGCGCATTGTTAGCGATGCATTAAATGGCAAACCGGAAACCGGCATCAAGATGGGACAGGAATTGGCTGAAAAGCTGATAAAACAAGGCGCCGATGAAATCTTGGCAAGCCTGGTTCCTGCAGAAGGCTGGAAATAACATTGTCCACAAGCCAATCACTCACCGGAATTAATATTCTGGTGACTCGCCCAGCCCATCAATCTGCATTTCTCGCGGAAGGTATTCGGGCTATGGACGGCAATCCCATTTTGTTTCCCGTATTGGAAATAACTGATGTCAACGATCTGAGTTCTTTGATCGCTTTGATTAATCGCTTAGATGAGTTTGACTGGGCAATATTTGTCAGTCCCAATGCAGTTAATAAAACGATGCCACTCATCAACGAGCGGCGCTCATTACCCACGCAATTGAAATTCGCCGCAGTCGGAAAAGGTAGTGCAGATACTCTAAAACAGCACGGTATTGAGCAAGTACTCATACCAACAGAGCATTTTGATAGTGAAGCATTACTCATGCGCAAAGAACTACAAAACATGAGTAGTCAACGCGTGGTTATTTTCCGTGGCAATGGCGGCAGGCAATTGATGGGTGAAACCTTGACGCAGCGGGGTGCTATCGTTGAATATGCAGAATGTTACCAACGTGGCAAACCAAATATCGACACCGCACCATTATTAGCGGCTTGGTCACAAGGTGAGATCCAAGCCGTGATCATCACCAGCAGCGAGGGATTACATAATTTATTTGACATAATAGGTAAGCTTGGCCAACAATTACTGAAGTCGACACCGATTTTTACAGTACATGAGCGCATCGCTCAAACGGCGAGAGATATGGGGTTGAAAAAAATTGTAAAAACATCCTCTACGGGAGACGAGGGCTTGCTAGAAAGTCTACAAGCGTACTTTAAGGGTCATCCAACTCAGGCAACATAAAGAAAAAATGGAAGAAAGCACTCAAATCAAGACTCAATCAGAGCATTCCATCACACCGCCTCTACCTGCCATGACTGGCATCAACATCATTTGCAATCTGTGGTTCAACATTACTAACTATCGATCCTACCGCAACGAGGAGACTATATGAAACTAATACTTTGGCTATTGGCGCTGTTTACTGCTGCCGTAGCTATCACACTTGCCGCTAAATATACGACAGGGCATGCTTTATTGGTAATGCCGCCTTACCAACTAGAACTATCCATGGAACATTTCATCCTGGGAACGATAGTTGCCTTTTTTGCTTTCTATATGTTGGTTCGGTTTATTCTCGGCATATTGGGATTTAATCGGAAATACCGCCATAAAAAAACAGACGACATGCTGTTATCAGGACTAAAAGCCTATTTTGAAGGTGATTATATCAAAGCCAGAAAACATGCTTCTGTTGCATTGAAGCTATCCGATTCATCGATCACTACCGCCATTAGCGCAGTGATCGCAGCTCGTTCAGCAAACCAGCTTGATGAGACCACCGCGCGTGATCAGTACTTAAGCTCAGCGATGAGTAAAGCGCCTGATGAAGAATCACTGTGCCTGATCACCAAAGCTGAAATCTTATTGAGTGACGGTCATTACAAAGCAGCGCTCGAAACCTTGCAATCTTTATATGCTAAAGGCGGTTTACAACCTTCCGCAGCTTTGCAACTTGAGCTGAAGGCTCAACAACAAGCTCGAAATTGGGACGCCGTTCTGGAATTAACTGAAATACTTGCAAAACGTGACTCAACCAATAAAGCATTGGTCAAAAAATTAAGACAAGATACGCAATTGGAAAATATCAAAAGCAAAGCCACTGATCTGCAATCACTCAATCAGTATTGGCAGCATATGCCTCCAGTAGAGAAAATGGATAGCAAGCTAGCAGTTGCAGTCACACGCGCATATATTGCATTGGGCAGTTGCACAACAGCCCATAAAATCATCGAGCAAAATGTTACCACCACATGGGATGCCGAATTAATCGAACTGTACGCAGAATGCCTGGATTATCATGTAAACAGACAAATTGAATGTGCTGAGGTATGGCTAAAATCACAACCCAATAACGCTCAATTACTGCTGACATTGGGCAAATTATGTACACATTGCGAGCTCTGGGGCAAAGCGCAAAATTATTTGGAAGCCAGTTTATCGGTTGAACCCGGGAACAAAGCGCATTTTGCTTTGGCGCAGTTAAATGAAAAACTAGGCAAGCATGAATTGGCTATGACTCACTATAATAAAGGGCTTGAATTAACCCTTAAAAAGCTGAGCTAAAAGAGTGATTGATTTTCTGGAAACTCAGGGATTACTGGTCGAAGGCGTAAACACATCAGAAAAAAAAGCATCTCGGGGTAAATGGCACTGGGTTATGAAATCATGATAAGCCGCCTTTACCATAACAGGAGCGCCGCAAGCATAAACCTGATGTGTTTCTAAGCTGGGGAAATCGTGCATCACGGCTTGGTGCACGAGACCCGTTCTTCCCTGCCAGTTGTCGCTCGACAAGGGTTCAGACAGCACCGGAACAAAAGTAAAATTGTCGTGTTCGCGTTGCCATTTGTCTGCCAAGTCAGCTAAATATAAATCGGATTTTGTGCGAGCCCCCCAGTAAAGCGTCATGTTTCTTTTGCGATGACGACCACCTTCTTGATGAAAAACATGCTCTAGTATACTTTTTATTGGCGCAAACCCTGTACCGCTGGCTAAAAAGATAATCGAACACTCTTCAGGAGTATCGCGTAAGAAAAATGAACCCAGAGGACCGGTAAAACGCAGCATGTCCTTTACTTTCATGTTTGTGAATACATGTTCAGTAAACACGCCCCCCGGATAATTACGTGCATGCAACTCCAGATATTCATCGTCGTGAGGCGCATTCGCCAGGGAAAAACTACGACGCTTCCCATCCTTGAGCAAAATATCGATGTATTGACCCGCAAGAAACTGCAATCGTTGATTAGTCGGGAGTTTTAAGGAAATGACCATCACATCAGGTGCAACCAGCTCAAGATTCTGCACTCGACAGGGTAGCGTTTTAATTTCAATATCCTTGGTTGCACTGATTTCATGACATTCAATCACAAGATCAGATAGCGGAGAGGCACAACAGAATAATGCTTTGCCAGCTTGTTTTTCATCTGCAGTGAGCGTTTCTTCATTATGTCGCCCGTAATCCACCGTTCCCTGTATGATTTTACCTTTACAAATACCACAGGAACCATTGCGGCAGCCATATGGCAATGAGAAACCCTCACGCAAAGCGGCTTCAAGGATGGTTTCACCGGACTCTACTGTTAATACGTGCCCGCTGGGCTGAATAATGATTTGATGCGACATTGAGTGGCAGACAAATAAAAAATATTATGATTAGAAATAAGTAGCTTATATGAAAAAGACATTATTGATTGTGGGTTGTGGCGATGTCGCGTTACGTACTGCCCCCCTTTTACAAACCCGTTACCGAATTCTCGGTTTATATCGCAATTTAGAAAAAGCCAACCAATTACGTGCACATGGCATCATCCCGATCTATGGAGATTTAGATTGCCCAAAGAGCCTTGGGAAACTCGCTGGAATTGCACAACTTGTCCTGCATTTAGCTCCCCCGCCAAACCGCGGATTGCGCGACCAGAGAACTACTCACCTACTGTCTGCATTAACCAAACGAACAAAAAAGCACGGCACGATTTTACCACAACAGCTGGTCTATATCAGTACCAGCGGGGTGTATGGTAATTGCGACGGGGCATTCATTGATGAAAGCCACCCTGTTCGTCCGGAAAATGACCGAGCGATCCGGCGTGTTGATGCTGAAAAACAAATACGTCATTGGGCAAGACGGAATCATGTTCTTGTTTCTATTTTGCGCGTGCCGGGGATTTATGCAGCCGATAGATTACCCCTGAAACGTCTTCGAGAAGGTCATCCCACCTTGCTAGATCGTGAAGACAACTACACCAATCACATCCACGCAGATGATCTCACCCGCATCATTTGTACTGCACTGCATCATGCGAAACCCAGCAGAATTTATCATACCAGCGACGATTCGCAGCTAAAAATGGGCGAATATTTCGATTTAGTAGCAGATCACTTTGATCTGCCTCATCCTCCTCGCATCAGTCGAGATCAGGCCAGAGAACGCATATCCCCCAGCATGTTTTCTTTCATGAAAGAATCCCGGCGCCTAAAAAATTTACGCATGAAAAAAGAATTGCGGGTTAATTTATTGTACCCAACGGTTCTCGAAGGTGTTAAAGCAGCACAAATAAACCATCAATAAACACTGAAATCCAGGGATGCGAATGACTATCAAGGGACTGCAAATAGATATCGAGGTACTGATGAGTTTCTCAGGCTCGTGAAAATAATTCATGCAGTATGCGATCATTACTTAAGAGAAAATTTGTTTTTACAATTTCTTGATCACTGTTTATTTGTTAAGCCTCGGCTAATTGTGGCAAACTTCGCAGCTAAACACATTAAGGGTAGAAAAACTCGTGTCCCCATATGAACTTTTCATCGGTT
>JAGOKN010000091.1 GCA_017994575.1 Nitrosomonas sp. | reverse complement strand
GCGATGGCCAGCATCAAATTCCAGTTTGCGTGTGATTAACATACGTACAATTTTAATAGCGCGAAATAAATAGGTGGAATTGTAACATTGCAATCTAACTCTGAACTATTGAATACGACGGACCATAATCGGGATAGCGCTGGACTCACTTATGTTTATCCAGTGATCTCACGTCGCGCTGGCGGTGTTTCCATCGGCATCAATCTCAATCCCAACAATGCATGCAACTGGCGATGCATTTATTGCCAGGTGCCCGATCTCAAGCGCGGTTCTGCGCCACGTATTGATTTGCACAAACTGGAAACCGAGTTGCGCTCTTTTCTGCAGGCACTGGTTCATGGCGACTTCATGCAAACCCATGTGCCCGTGGAAGCAAGAAAAATTCACGACATTGCTTTGTCTGGCAATGGCGAGCCGACCAGCGCAAAAGAATTCGAGCTCGTAATCGAGTTAATTGGCAACATACTCAATGATTTCAGTGCACTACAAGATTTAAAGCTAGTGCTGATTACCAATGGCAGTTTGATCCATCGGCCAGCGGTACAAGCTGGATTGGAACGGATGGCACAGTTGAATGGGGAGGTTTGGTTCAAATTTGACCGTGCACTCAGCGCAGAAAGGCAACGCGTCAACAACTCTCCCATCAGTCTGAAAAAAATTCGCCATCATCTGCAAATCGTCACATCGCTGTGCCCTACCTGGATACAAACTTGCCTATTTCAAATTAATGGAGAGCCGCCCGGCGAGATGGAAACAGAGGCGTATCTCAAGTTTATCAAGAGTCTGAAAGATGAAGGATTACCGCTCAAAGGCGTGTTATTGTACGGCATCGCACGTCCATCACTACAACCCGAAGCTGCTCAGCTCACCCCAGTCAGCGAGTCTTGGTTAACTGCTCATGGTGAAAAAATCAAGGCGCTCGGGCTTGCAGTTAAAGTGAATCCCTAGTCGTTTTTGTCAAATTTGCCAAGCAGTTTCCAAAGAAATACAGATAAAGAACTTTCACCGTATCCAATTTACAACAAAATACACTTCCTTGATATTTATCAACACTCATCTCTTATATAATTGATATTTATTGCATTTATTCCACAGAAAATCAAAGAATCAAGCTTAAATCGAAATAATTACGGACAAAAGCATTCAATCTGAGCTTTAAGATAAATTCTTATCACTTATAATAATAAACGTAGAGATCATTTAATAAAAACAATGTCATATCATTAATAAGGTTTTTATCGGCTGAGAAAATGGCAGCCTTTTCTCAGTCGGCATAATTCCGCGCTATCCGTATCGGCATTCATACAACAGGAGTTCCTTAATGAGTTCATCAGGCAACTTTCTTTTTTCAGGGAAATCTTTTACTGAATTAAAAGTGCACTTAGTAAAAAATTTACAGCAGGGGTTATTAAAGTTCTGTTTGTGCTGTTTCGGCGTAATGTGTCTGGCTTTCCAGGCTCATGCAGCCAATCCGGCGCCAGCCAGTGCTGGTACCAGCTCCGCTGCTCCGGCACCGGCAGCAGTGGCTCCGGCTACAGAAAACAAAGCAGCCAACGCTGCAACCTATGACAAATCCAAAGTACCGCCAGTCAGCATCCCTTCGCGCCCGGGCTTGTTTCTGCTGCCGCCTACCGGCCCAGGTTATTATTCGCTTTGGGACATGGTCACTGGCAATAAACGCGAAAAGCCACCCGTAGCGCCGTATGCGCCCTTTGCGCTACTGACCACGCCTTCCTACGACATTGATTTTCGTTATCTGGATAATCCAGAACATGAAAAAGATATTTTCGACCCCGTCAAGAGAATGCACTTAGGCAGTGATTGGTTGCTATCGTTTGGGGGCAATTTCTGGTACCGCTATATTCATGAAACCGATAGTCGTC
Source organism: Nitrosomonas sp. (assembly GCA_017994575.1). Taxonomy (GTDB): domain Bacteria; phylum Pseudomonadota; class Gammaproteobacteria; order Burkholderiales; family Nitrosomonadaceae; genus Nitrosomonas. The sequence continues at coordinate 9,690 of JAGOKN010000091.1, read as the reverse complement.
TGAATGCTGCGGGCACTAATAACGATTTTCATATGCTACGTACAAGATTCCATGCGGACTTATGGTACAAGGATAAAGTGCGCATATTTGCTGAAATGATCGATGCGCGTGCTTTCGGTTCTGAGTTGCCTCCACTTGCAACCGATAGAAACCATGCAGATATTTTGAATCTGTTCACCGATCTTAAAGTGGCCAATGTTAACAATGGCCCAGTTTATCTTCGTGTCGGTCGTCAAGAACTGATGTATGGCTCACAACGCTTGATCTCTACGCTCGATTGGGTGAATACGCGCAGAACTTTCCAAGGTGTGAAAGCTTTCTGGCGTACCCCTGAGTGGGATTTGGATGCATTCTGGACGCGTCCGATGGTGATTGAGAAAGGCGATGTTGATAATTGGGATACGCAACAAAACTTTTTCGGTCTGTGGGCTACGCATAAACCAAAACCTGGACACTTAATCGATTTGTATTTCCTAAGTCTGGAAAACGACCGGAATATTGCAGCAGTTAATTTATCGCGCAACAATATTCTACAAGGTGATTCCCATGTACATACATTAGGTGGCCGTGTCGCTGGAAATTTTGACAATTTCCTGTATGAACTGGAAGGCATGTATCAATTCGGGAAACGATCCAGCCAAGATGTTTCTGCATTCGCAGTAGCGACCGGTGTCGGTTATCGTTTACCCTTGCCAATGAATCCACAAGGTTGGATACGGTATGATTTCGCTTCCGGAGATAGCAAATCCACTGATGGCAGAAGCAATACATTCAATCAGTTGTTCCCGTTTGGACATTACTACCTAGGGTTCCTGGACCGTGTGGGACGTCAGAACATGCATGACATCAATGCACAATTTACCTTGCACCCCATGCCATGGATGACCTTTATTACTCAGTACCACAGATTCTATCTGGCTAATAATCGCGATTATCTGTACAACGCGGGAGGCTTGGCCACGCTGAGAGATGCTACTGGCCAATCAGGCAGTCATATCGGGGATGAAATTGATGTTCGTGTCAATTTCCACGTTAGCCGCCACCAGGACGTACTGTTTGGATATTCAAAAATGTGGAGCGGCGAGTTCCTAAAAAAACAAGTACCAGGAATCTCTCCTGACTTGATTTACGTTCAGTACAATATCCGCTTCTAGCTCTACCCTAGTCTAGGAAAGCAACAATGGCAGCTATTTGAAATAGCTGCCATTGTTGTTTCAGCTTCAGCGCTCGTGTCAAGTTTTCAGTCACTCAACACTGAATCCACCCGTTCCGAACATTAGTTCAAAATAAAATCCCGTACGATTTGCATCTGTTGATCATCCATGATCATTGGAGCATGCCCCACGCCGGATAACTCGACCACTTTCGCTTTTGCGCCGCACACTTGCATTTGCGCAGCGGTTTCAGCCGTCAGCACATCCGACTGCATTCCCCGTAAAACCAAGGTTGGTGCTTTTAACTGATCCCATTGCTCCCATAAATAGATATCCCGGATTTCATGTTCTTTAAAGCTGATGGCAATCTTTGGATCATAGCGAAAACCATAAGATCCATCTTCATACTGATGCGCGCTGTGAATGGCCATGTGATTCCACTGTTCTTCAGTCAAGGAGCCAAATGATACGGAAATCGCCTTCATATAATTCTTAAATGCTTCAAAACTCTCAAAACGAGGGTCCTTACCTACATAATCTGCAATTCTCCTCAGCGCAACGGCGGGAATGAATGGACCAATATCACTTAATACCAGTTTGTTGATGGGAACCAGCACATTCGGTTGAATGGCCAAGATCATACCTATCAACCCTCCCATAGAAATGCCCACCCATTCCAACGTAATGCCCTTTTCGTATTGCGATTGAATATGCGCGACCAAAGACATGGCATCGGAAAGATACAGTGGATAGTAATCATAATCATGCGCATGTTCCAACCAGTCACTTTGACCACGCCCCACCACATCGACACAAATCACTCTGCAATCGGATTCAAGCACTCTTGCCAGATAATCGAAATCTCGGCAGTTGCGCGTCAAGCCATGCACACATATCACCACATGCGGGTTTTGTGGATCGCCCCAATCGGTATACGCAATATAATGAGGTTCTTTTTTCCGGCCATCACCAGATTGTGTGGGCACAAGCAATCGTTTTACGGGTATTTTCATAGATGTCATTTACTTCTTATTTCAATTGAATGTTCATTGAATTCAAATTATTGCTGGTGAGTACCAGCAGTCATAACCTATTAATCACTTCAATCCGAGAATAACCACTATCAAACCAGCAATATATACACATGTTCTTTATCTGTTTGAAGCTTCGTTGGAAGAAACAAATGATACATTAACACTACGACCTGTTGATTTTTTTGCGCATGCGCTTTGTTGCATGATCTACACATCGAATCTCATGCAATTGAACTGCTGAACCAATTAAATCTTGCTTGTCGAACCAATCGCATGTCAGAATTTTTAATTCTCTAATTCGATAATTATTTGAAATGAGCCCATCAATCCATCAACGCCATCTGTCGAATGGAAATAAAATATGAAACTGTCAGAGCTTTATTGGCATCGTATTACCCCACTACACTTTGTCTTGTGGCCACTGAGTGTTGTCTATGGGCTTTTTCTCGCTTTACAAAAATTATGCTATTGGCTGGATATCCTGCCTTCTGCCAAGTTACCGATTCCTCTGATCGTAGTGGATAGCATCAGCATTGAGGATGGCGGCAAGACGCCACTCACTTTCTGGCTGGTTGATACTTTACTGGCACAAGGTTATCAGCCTGGCATCATAACCCGTGACAATCCGGACAACCCCGGATTGCCTGTCGCTGTCACCATGGCCAGCGATCCTAATCTTGTCGGTGGAAAAACATTTTTGCTCGCTCAGCGCTGTGGAAAAAGCTGCCCAGTATGGACTGGCAGTGATCGAACTGCAGTCGCTCAGGCGCTGCTGAAGGCACATCCAGCCTGCAATGTCATTATCTGCCCGGATGGCCTGCACTATCACCGTCTTGAACATGATATTGAAATCGTAGTGGTTGATTTTAGCGAACAGAGCTTCGGCAATGGATTAGTCTTACCTGCCGGTCCTTTGCGGACAAACCTTAAGCATCTGAACAAGACCGATATCATTGTCACGCATGATAAACCCAATCATCCCGTTAACATAGACCAGTGGAGCAAAACCTATCCTATGAAGCTGGTCAATGAAATGGCTTACAAACTGCTTGATCCAGAAGACCATCAACCGGTCATCAACTTCAGCAATACCAAATTGCATGCCATTGCAGATGGTGATAATGCTGGTTGGTTTTTTGAATTTATCCAGAAAACGGGCTTAAATGCAGAGTTTCATTCGTTCGGAGAGAATCATCGATTCGTTCAACAGGATATTCATTTCCCTGCCGCAGATATCATTCTGATGCCCGAGGAGAATGCATTGCAGTGCCGTGATTTTGCGAAAGATACTTTGTGGGCAGTCCCTAAAGAAGCCTGGATTATTCATAGTGAACTCCAGGCTATCTTGCTTAAAAAACTGAGAGACAAGTCTGACTCAAAAACCTGATGATCAACTACAACACATATCGCGCCAGATCCTCGCTTTGCGATAGATCCTTGAGGCGGCCATCCACATAGGCTGCATCAATCACAATGGTTTCGCCACTGTGCTTGGGCGCATGATAGGAAATTTCTTCCAGCAGCTTTTCCATCACCGTATGCAGGCGCCTGGCGCCAATATTCTCAGTCCTGCTGTTCACAGAATACGCGATCTCCGCCAGTCGTTGAATCGCATCGGTGGAAAAATTCAATTGTATGCCTTCCGTTGCCAATAGCGCCTCATACTGTCGAGTCAGGCATGCGTCGGTGTTGGTGAGAATTTGCTCAAAATCACTAACACTGAGGCTGGCCAATTCAACGCGAATAGGAAAACGCCCTTGCAATTCCGGAATCAGATCGGAAGGCTTGGACATATGAAATGCGCCGCTGGCAACAAACAGGATATGGTCTGTTTTGACCATGCCATATTTGGTTGAAACCGTTGTGCCCTCGACCAAAGGCAACAAATCCCGTTGCACACCCTGGCGCGAAACATCGCCGCCCGAATTGCCAGCACGACTGGCGATTTTATCAATCTCATCCAAAAACACGATGCCATTCTGCTCGACATTATGTATGGCATTGAGCTTCAGCTCTTCATCATTGACCATTTTGGAAGCTTCTTCTTCCAGGAGCATTGCTTTGGCTTCGCGTATTGTCAGCTTGCGCGTTTTCCTTTTATCCCCTCCCATATTCTGAAACATACCCTGAATCTGGGAAGTCAGGTCCTCCATACCTGGCGGTGCAAAGATTTCCATATTGGCGCGCGGAGCCGTCACTTCGATTTCGATTTCCTTGTCATCCAATTCACCTTCACGCAATTTCTTGCGAAATTTTTGCCGTGTCGTGTTATCGCGCTCTTCGGCACCAAGATGGGCATCAAAATCTCTGGCTGCCGGCAAAAGTGCATCCAGAATGCGATCCTCTGCACGATCTTCCGCCAACGGTTGTTTTTTCCTGGTTTCTTTTTCCCGGGATTCTTTAATGGCTGTTTCAACCAGATCACGAATAATTGAGTCGACATCGCGCCCAACATAACCGACCTCTGTAAATTTGGTCGCTTCAATCTTTATAAAGGGAGCATTGGCCAGTTTTGCCAGACGCCGGGCGATTTCCGTTTTACCGACACCGGTAGGGCCAATCATCAGGATATTTTTAGGCGTAATCTCTTGGCGCAATGGATCAGCAACCTGCTGTCGGCGCCAGCGATTTCTCAGTGCAATAGCCACAGCACGTTTAGCTGAGTCCTGTCCGATAATATGCTTGTCCAGTTCATGGACAATTTCCTGCGGAGTCATTTGAGACATAATTTTAAATTCTGTAATATGGGTAAGGTCAACAGGATACTAAACTGACCAATGGTTAGGTCAGTAGACTGCCTGTCTTCTATCATTGTTGAAAAATTTTCTTGATGAGTTGATAGGGATGATCTAGTCAATAAATTCAATGACATGATCCTGATTGGTATAAATACAGATATCACCCGCTATGGTGAGTGCTTTTTTCACGATTTCTTTAGACGATAGATCAGTATTTTCCAATAATGCACGCGCTGCGGCCTGTGCATATGAACCACCACTGCCAATTGCAGCAATACCTTGCTCGGGTTCGATCACATCGCCAGCGCCAGTGATAATCAGTGTGGCATCTTCGTTGGCAACCACCAACATGGCTTCCAGTCTGCGCAGAATACGATCGGTGCGCCAATCCTTGGCTAATTCAACGGCTGCACGCATAATGTGCCCCTGATGAGCTTCCAATTTACCTTCAAATCGTTCAAACAGCGTAAAAGCATCGGCAGTACCGCCTGCGAATCCCGCCAGGATTTTGTCATGATAGAGTCTGCGAACTTTGCGGGCACTTGATTTGGCCACTACAGCACCGAGCGTCACTTGACCATCACCACCGAGTGCAACTTGACGGCCGCGCCTTACTGAAACAATTGTTGTCATGAAATTAACTTAATTCGTTACAAAATTTTATTATACCGTATAAAACATTGCCGACTCGGTTAGACGGTTAGAAAGAATGAGCGCCAGATTAGGGAAACGCTGATTAATTGACTGTACGAGCGAATCACTTCGTTACGCGGTACTCGCTCCCTCGCCTATCATGTTGATATGTCTCGGTTGCTGCGTTCCGTGCGCCTCGTGCTTCATCTCGTTCGCCGAATTAATCAGCGTTTCCTTAGCTTCTTTTTTTTGCACGCGGATGCGCCGTGTCATAAACCTTGGTGAGATGCTGAAAATCCAGGTGGGTATAGACCTGCGTGGAAGTAATGTGAGCATGCCCCAGCATTTCTTGCACAGCGCGCAAATCGCCACTTGATTGCAACAAATGAGAAGCAAAAGAGTGCCGCAAAATATGCGGATGCACATTTTGATGAATGCCTTGCAATCGGCCTCTATGCTTCAGGCGATGGCTGATGGTGCGAACACTGATCGCTTCACCCCGGTGCGACAAAAACAAAGTAGCCACTCCCGGTCTAATCACCTGAGGACGTATCTCAAGCCAGGCATGCAGCGCTTTCAGTGCAAAATCACCGATGGGAACAATGCGTGTTTTCCCTCCTTTACCCGTCACTCGTATCGTGCCCTCGGAGAAGCTGATATTCGAGGGCTCAAGCTGTGCCAGTTCTGCCAATCGCAAACCGGAAGAATAGAATAGCTCGAACATGGCGCTGTCGCGTATGGTTAGCACATCATTGGCCGGGAAGGTTAATAGCCGCACGGCTTCATCAGGAGAGAGCGCGTTGGGCAGTTTATGCGTTGACTTGGGAACACGCAAACCAATACAAGGATTGTGCTGATAGCGATGATCGCGTATCAAATAATGATAAAAACTACGCCAGGTCGACAACATTCTGGCCAAGCTTCTGCCAGAAAGTCCTTTGCCATGCAATTGAGCGATTACTTGGCGAATATTCGGCGCCTGCACTTGCTCCAAATTGTCTGTATTCAAATGCTTCAATAGAACACGAATATCACGCGCATAGCATTGACCTGTGAGTGGCGATAAACGCCGCTCATGCGTCAAATGATGAATAAATGCCGCAGCAAGCGTTTCAGGTTGACTGCTCATTCGATGCGTGATCTTGAGCCGCTTCGCTACTGACAGTTTCTATGCCATCATAACGGGCAATAGTGGTCGACACCAGTTCACCCAATCGTTTCAAATGCAGTGTTCCCATTTCCGGATAAAATCTTTCAGCATCAGGGCTTCCCAAAATCAGCAAACCAATCGTTTTGGTAGTTTTGAGTGGGATCATGGAAAAAGAATTGAGGTACTCGGCACCTTCACCAAACCATTGCTTGATTTCATCGGCAACATGATTGCCACAATAAGGCTGTGACAAGCTCTCGGCTATGACGTGAACATCCATGCTAGTGGGTGTTAATTCAGGATAATCTTTGTCACAGCAAGCAATATCCCAAAATCGCAAAGCAATCATAGGAACCACAAAATCTTCGCGTAAACTGAAATTCAAAGCGACTAGAAATTCATCCATGTTGGAGACAGAGATCAGTGCAATCGCTAGGCGGTGCATCTTTTCACCAATCGCATCATTTTCTTCACCAAAACTGATCAATTCGAGTAACCTATCCTGCAATACGCGATTCCTTTCCCTTAATGAAATTACTTGCCGCTCATTGATGGAAATGACTCTGTCATCATATTGGTTAGGTATCTGAATATCCGCCAACAGATCGGCGTATTCATTGAAGAATTGTGGGTGATCCTGTAAATACTGGGCAACATCTTCCGGTTTCATCATGCTTCCTTGGTTAATTACAAATTTATTTCACCTTCAAATACAGTAACTGCCGGACCGGTCATCCAAACCGGATCCTCTTGTCCGTTCCAATGGATATTCAGCTCCCCTCCCCGGGTGCTGACGGTTACCTGTTGATCTAACAAACCCAGATTAATGCCCGCAACCACTGCAGCACAGGCCCCCGTTCCACAAGCCAGTGTTTCACCAGCGCCGCGTTCAAAAACGCGCAATTTAATATGAGTGCGATCCATTACTTGCATATAGCCCACATTCACTCGCTTGGGGAAGCGTGGATGCGTTTCAATTAAAGCACCCTCACTATTCACTGGTGCAGTGTCAATATCCTGAATGACACGCACTGCATGTGGATTGCCCATCGATAGGACACTCATTTTAACGGGCTGATTCTGTATTTCCAGTTCATAAGTCGATGCATATTGATCAGCGATGAAGGGAATCTTTTCCGGCTCAAAGATGGGTTTGCCCATATTCACCGTAATATTTCCGTTCACTTCCAATTTGGGAGAAATCACACCACTAAGTGTTTCGATACGAATCTCGCTTTTATGCGTCAAGCCATGATCATGCACATAACGCACAAAACAACGCGCACCGTTTCCACATTGCTCTACCTCGCCGCCATCGGCATTAAAAATACGATAGCGGAAATCGGCTTGTCCCTGCGCTTTTTCAACCAGCAATATTTGATCGCAGCCGACGCCAAAATGGCGATCTGCCAGCAGGCGAATCTGTTGCCGATCCAGATTGATGGATTGATTGATTCCATCCAATACGACAAAATCGTTGCCCAGGCCCTGCATTTTGGTAAATTTTACTTTCATCAGTTAAATATTTCAGCGATCCAACTTTGTCATGGCCATCAAATAATCATTCATAAAGTAACCACCCCCAATATCCACCACACTATCCGCCGCAATCTCGAATCCATAATGCCTATAAGCCAGAATCGCAGTTTGGTTGTGTTTATTCACGGTCAAAATCAGCCTATGCAGACTATTTTCCCGCAATAATTTGATTGTATCCGCAACCAGCAATCCACCATAGCCCTTACGATGATGATCACAATGTATGTACAGTTTGTCAATTTTAAGTTCATCCGGATTGGACGTGCGCATGCAACAGGAAAAACCCACAGTCTTTTCATCCACGACTAATTTTCTCCACCAAATATCCGGATTTAATACTTGCTCCTGGATTAACTTTGGCTGATATCGCTGTGCCAGCATATAGTCAATCTGCTCAGGCGAAATGATATTGGCATAGTGATGACGCCAAATTTCATCCGCTAATGTCGATATCGCAGGTGCATCGGACAATATTATAGGCACTACGTTGGCAATCATGACGCTCAGTTTCTTTAGGCAATTCTAGTTCACTAGTGTGGTCGGTGATATTAAAACACTGAACGGCACACCGTTAAAGTAATGATTTCAGTAGATTGAGCACAAACACGCTGCATATTCTACATGGTTTGACACACTGTTCCGGCATAGCTGTACTGCGGCAATTTACGGGATGTTATCTAATGACCGGCTATTTCAGGAATAAAATCAATGGTGGTTTATCAAATCTTCGACGCATCGTATTGATGGCGCTGAATATTGTACGTTGCCCAACAATTCTGGCTTCTAGTGTACGTTTATTTGGAAAATCCATAAATGAAATCCCAATCAGCATGGTCAGCAAGCCTTGCCCGGGCAAGAAAAGCATCAGAAAACCGGCTAATATGAACACCATGCCTATAATATTCTTAATAATGAGCCCGATCACACGTAATACCGGATGCTGATCCTTCATCCAATGACGAGGTACCCGCATATCAAAATAGTCGCTGGGCAAACGAATCAAAATCCAGGGAATAGCAATCAGAGAACCTACAAAACCGATGACAGATGCTACCGTCAAACTGACGAGAACATCAACCGATATCCATTGTTGGATAGTTGCAAGCGCTGCTTCCATAAGCTAAATATCCAGTGACATGAAGGAATAAAATTATTCAAGCATACACTGGTACCGATTCTTTTAATGAAACTGCGTGGAAAAAAATAAACGCCCCCGTGGCAAGACCACGGGGAATCGCAAGTTGGTTCAACTTATCATTCATTCCCTGTTGCCGAATAAATCCAGCAACAGGGAACATTCATGACATCAAAAGACTAAGGAACAATCCGGTTATTGAGAATTTCTTTGCTTGAGTTATTCCAGATTACGTCTGTCAGATTCGAGTAACGGGTGATGATCTGCGCTGCAATACCACCTGAGAACAAACCTGCCCAACCCAGAA
>JAGOKN010000017.1 GCA_017994575.1 Nitrosomonas sp. | reverse complement strand
CGACACCCTCGATAAACTCCCCACCTGGCCTAACAGCCGGATCGATGAATTGCTGCCGTTCGCACCAGAGGCTATTGAAGCATTGTTGAAGGAATGTGGGTAGGTGGTGGGGTTGGAGGGATACACATAACCAAGCAATTCGAGCACTTGGCCGGCAGCTTTGCCGCATAATATTCAGAATGCTGAAACAAAATCGTGCCTATGAGATGCGCACAAAAATCGACAAAAACACTTGAAATTTCCAGCGGGATGTTCAGGTCGCGAGTTGAGAATATCGCAAATGAATTAGAATTAGGTATAGTTTTGTTTAGAGGCCTTGTGTGATATGCGTATCACCTATTTTGGATTTGCAATTCGACACCTGATCCTGGTCATGCGTTATAAATTGCATCCAACAACGATTGGGGTTATTCTCCTCAAGAATAAAGAGTAAGAATTCTTGATTCTAGACCTGACATCTTTTTTCTTTCAATATCGCTATATCTCGGCTACGGGAGCAACCATGAACCCCAGCTTTGAAGTCGGCGACCATGTGCGCTGGAACTCGGAGGCCGGTTACGTGACTGGCAAGATCATCAAAGTGCACACGCGCGACACCGATTACAAAGGTCATGTGCATCGATGCAGCGAGACCGATCCGCAATACAAGATCCAGAGCGACAAGACCGACCATATTGCACTGCACAGAGGAGCAGTGCTGCACAAGATCGACTAAGATGCCTAGGGTCTGTTGACATTTCACATAGGCAACCACAGATATCCACATGCCATGGCCACCATACTCTCAAAATTTCTCTTCAGTTTGTCGTATCGTGCCGCTACTGCCCGATTCTGCTTTAGTCGGGCAAAAGCATTTTCCACCAAATGCCGGTATCTATACAAACCCCAGTCCATATCTGTGTTACCTCTCAACGAATTGTGCTTTCTCGGTATCACAGATCGGGCTCCCTTCTTCATTATCTGTTCTCGTATACATTCGCTGTCATAGCCTTTGTCTGCAACAATTGCTTTCGTATCAGGCAATTTTGCTATCAAATCAGAAGCTACAGAACAGTCATTAATTTCTCCACCGGTGATTTCAAACTCGGCTGGCAAACCATAGCTATCAACCGCCAGAGAATCTTTGTGGTATTGCCTGCGCGGCTCTTCCCGATCGCCTGTGGTTCCTTGCTCGCTGCGCCTGCACTATGTTGTTGTGCTTTAACATAGCTGCCATCAATAAATTCCCACTCACAATCCGGATCAATAGACAACGCCTTGAAAATACTTAACCATTTTCTACTTAACGACCATGCATTGAATCTTTTGTAAATGGAATTCCAGCATCCAAATGCTTCTGGCAAGTCTCGCCACGGGCAGCCAACACGCATTCGATACAGCATGCCTTCTACCGTCATGCGCAGATTGCGCTTGTTATAAATCGATTCTTGAAGCAAAATCTTCTCCAGCTTCGACCAGAATTCATCACTGAGCATCAACCGGGGCATCGCAAACTCGTTTTGTTGGTGGTATGGGAACCCCAATATTACAAGTTTGTTTCTATCTATTAAATACTTATCTTAAAACGTCAACAGACCCTAGGGAAACGCTGATTAATTGACTGTACGAGCGAATCACTTCGTTGCGCGGTACTCGCTCCCTCGCCTATCAGGTTGATATGTCTCGGTTGCTGCGTTCCGTGCACCTCGTGCTTCATCTCGTTCGTCGAATTAATCAGCGTTTCCCTAGTATTAATTTGGCGACTGCATAAATCTCTAGTTAATGCCTACCCGGAATCATGCAATAGCTTTGATAACCGGTTCCTGACATATTAAGCTTATAGACGACATATAAGCAATGCGATCCTCGATAAGGGGTTATCTCTAAACTCGTAGTTTTCCCAAGAATCTCTTTGCCAGTGGTATCTTGATCTTTAATTATTGTGTCCGTATCTTCAGGATAGAAAGTGGCCATTCTGCCGTGGCTATCAACCAGTAAGATTAGCGCCAACTCATCAAATAATGGATTTTGTGGGTCGGTCTCAATTTCTTTAAGTTTTTTACGTAACTCATCTGCAGTATTTTTTCCTAACTTTCCACCCTTGCACTTTTTATGATCATCACCGCAATAATCCGGTTTAACTGTTTCTCTTTCATGATTAATTAGTTTATTGTGCGCACTACAGCCCCCTATCAACACTGATACCAATAACAAGAGAATTACGTTAGCTTTCATCACTGCCTCCATTTTTAGAAATTTAAAGTTATTCTTGCAAATATTGTTCGTTCCGGAAGATAACGTGGCCTAACCGGTTCTGAAATATTAAAATACTGATTAACATAATCAAACTGCTCATCAAGCAAGTTCCTGCCCTCCACACTTAATATACCTCTGCGATTTGGGAACCGGAATCCCGCCGTTGCTCCTAACTGAAAAAACTTGCTTATATTTTCTGCATTTACAGTACCTCCATTTCCCATAATTTTTAGACGCTGCACATGTTGATTGACGAATGTTCCGGTTAAACTGGCAAAATAGCCGCGCGGATCAAAATAATCGATACTAAGCGGTATAGTGAACGTTTTAATTTTAAAAGGATCACTGTCAAGAAGATTTTGTGAGGCACGACCTAGTTTTTCATATTGAGGTTCCGCTTTTATTACCCAGTGAGTGTGAATCATCCAATAAAAATAGGCACGATAGCGATTTTCTTTTTGTTCTTCATTGTGATGAGGAAACATTTGGGGGAGTGAATTTAACGAAGTCCTGTCAATTATTGGCGCATCAAGATCACGCCTTGATATTTCAAGGCCAGTATAGATATTATTTCCAACACGCGTATCTAGACCGCCACCAATAAATCGTGATCGTGTTCCATTCAAATCATCAAAAAACTGATTGAAGCCGGCTACTTGCGTGGGTTCAAGTGTCTGATTTGCAATCAACGCTGATTTGACGGTTTCAAACCAGGCAAAGCGCAAGCGTGAATTATTTGTCACATCCCATTGCAATCCGAATTTCGGGCTGGCTTTGTTGACCTTAAAATGATCTCCGTTAATAGATCTTCCTTCATTGGGATCGTATGCGTTGTAACTAAATCCCAATGTCCAGTTCATATTTCTGAGCAAATTCAGATTGCTATAAATATAGCCGACATTTCTTTCAGATATAGTATTGGGTAAGTTTATTTTTGTAACTGGAATGTTAAGCAGAGTTTCATATTCTGCTTTGATAAGCGGCGGGAGTGATTGAAACAAATTATTATCGACTATCTGAAAACTGTCAGCGGCGTCCTCGCGTTTATTGCGGAAATGGTATGTGCTTGCACCAGCTATGACATTAAAGCGGTCATCTCTAAATAGATACTGCGCTTCTACCTGATAACCGTCGATCTGATTTTTATTCTGGCGCTTTGCCGATAATCCAGTTGTAAATGGCTCACCATCATTTAAGTACCCAGTTACAGCTTCTCCAGTACCGCGAATCTTGTCTGATCGGCCGGAGTACATACCCGAGACAATAAAATCTTGTTTGGGTGAGAATGAATATCTTGCACCTACACGGGCAATATCTTCGTTGAGTTCTCGACGTTGAAGCGAGTCAAATACTTTACGATCAAAACCAACGGATAAATCACCATTCTCCGTGCCACGGGTGCGTAATTCTGCTTGCACATTAAATTTTGAAGTTACCGCATGCTGTATGAATGCGTTATAGACATTATGTGTCAGGTCATTATTTCTACGAAAGCCATTGGTTTCATAATGGAACTGCCCCAAGCTGATCGAAGTGCGTTCATTGAACTTTGAAAACACCATTTCATTTCCCAAGGTTCCATTATTTCCCACAATACCTGACGCAACCAATTGTGGTTTGCTGCGTTCCATTAAGGGAGTAAATTCATTAAATCCTGCCGCAGAGGGACCTGTACCGGTAATAATGTTGAGATCGGCTACGGCCAAATGCGGTTGCACGGGATTGACGTTAATGGGCTGTAGAAGTTGTGCTTGCAATAATTCACTAACTCGTGAAATTTCATGTCGCGGCATATTGGCATAAGTATCCGATAAGAACCGATGTGCAGAATGATTCGCGGGATCGAAGCTCAATGATTTGGCCGTTTCCATCACGGCTCGCCTTTCAAACCCTAGATTCTCGAAAATCCGCGCCAAGCTGGAACCGCGCGCCGCTTCATCGCGATCCAGCAGAAATTTGGAGCGGTATACCGCGCGGTTATTATTCAGTTCAATCGATTTCTGAATGTCTTTTAATGCCTCTACCGGACGATTCTGTGTTTGTTTTTGAACCGCATCATAAAACCACGGTGTCGGATCTTTGGGATCGCGCTCCTTGGCGAGGTCGAATTGCGTGCTGGCAAGCGGATAGCGTTTTTCCTCAAAATAGGCTTTACCCAGGTAACTGCGGATAAGAGAATTTGCCGGATCCAAACTGGCGGCAATCTCCAGTTCTATCCGGCCCGCTTCCAGTTCTCCTTCGCGGATCAAGGCAAGTCCTAATCCAAGCCGCGGCATGGGATCGGCCTGATCCAATGCAATGGCACGGTGGAAAATATCTTTTGCGGTCTGAGTGTCGATTTGCAACAGATGAGCGAAACCAAGCACAGTTTGTGTTTTTGCCAGATCGGGATTTAAATTTACTGCGAGTTTTGCGGCATCCAGCGCGCGTTCCAGATAGCCCACGGATATCTGCAATTCGGCTAAGCGCGCCAGAATCAGTGCATTATTAGTATCTAATACCAGTGCTTTTTGTACACTTTCTAGCGCCGCCTCAATCTTAAAATGCGCTTGCTGTACATAAGAAAGCGCCAAATATCCAGCAGCAGATTCTTGATCGAGAGTGACAGCTTTACTGGCAAGCTCCAGCGCCTGGTCTTTTTCATTCTGTACTAAGGCAATGATGGCAAGCAGGGCATGCGCATTATTATTATTGGGTTCGAGCAGAAGAACTTGCTGGATAATTTCCTTAGCTTCATCAGCCTGTCCAACTGTCAATAATTGGCTTGCTTGAAGAATCAAAGCGCTGACGCCACCTACATCACCCTGCCAGTAATGCAGTATAACGGGATAATACAGTGCCCACTGTACGGCATCGGTCGGACGAATAATTATTTCTTTGTGCGGTGCCTGCCCTTTGTATGTAATAGCTGCTTCATGATCGCTGAGAAGCAAGCTGCCGAAATCGTTACTGGCAGATACCTTACCTTCATATACAACAATTCTAGTGTCGTTTTCCTTGAGGCCAACAAAAAATTCTGTTCCTTCGACGCTAGCGTTAACAAAAGGTGTTCTTATCTTGAATGGCTTGGGTGTGCGCGTGATGATATGAATCGCACCTTCAAATAAATCCAGCAAGGAAGTGCTCATTTTATCTTGAATTTCTGGAAATGTGATGCTGGTTTTTTGATCAAGCCGCAGCAGGCTGTTATTGCTTAAACGCAGTGCCGCACGGCTTTGTGATCGGACGCGAATCATATCACCGGTGCAGAGAATCTCCCCCATACTGACCTGTTGCCAAGTATCTTCCTGAGCCCGGCGTATTTCAATAGTGCCCTGGCTTGATACGATTCGTGCAATCTCCGATTTACACGTTGTTGCTGCATACGTTTTGGCTATAGGTGTTATCCAGCAGGTCATTGTAAAAACAATGAGCATCAGTACCGAGAATTTCCTGAGACAATAAATCGCATTTGCCCGGCATACTTTCATTATTACCTTTCGTTATCAGTCTAATCGATAAACACCAATTTGCTATTTTGTATCAAAAACACAAATATTAAAAACTTGCCATATACACTTGATCATTATACGAAATCGCTGGCCTTATAACCAGAAAGCAAATTGATTCATATCAATATCCATCAGAATTCTAAGCAATGCAGCATACACCCGTCTGTGATTCTTCTCACAGACGAATGCTCATCTATCATTCTGAGCAATCTTTGCAAAATCTCGTAATTTTTACCTCATCGCAATTTCGGATTTGCTGTGAGCAATCGGATATTTTTTAGTCATTTTCTTCGCAAAGAAGACTAGGAATAATCACTCCAAATCGATTATTCTCGGGTTAGATGGATGGATTATTCATATGATTGTTGCCTGTATGTCAATGGCGGAGTAAGAAGGTACCAAATAGCGCGTGAAAAACACCACTGAAGAGTGTTGTTCAATAAAGCCGGATACCGGGGTATAGTGATATACACTCAAGCGAACAATTTTGACCACACTTTCACAAGTACCAATGTTGGAACCGAGCGATGCAAGCCAAAAGGCCCGGAACATCGGTAGTTTGAAGGGTGCCCACGCATCGGAGTGCGAAGCGTTTGAAGTACTATCGTCGGCAAACTTGCTCACCAGCGAAACGCCAAGCTTGTCATGAGGAAATCTACGCTTTTACCGCCAGCATGTGTCAAGGCCTCCCCGGTGTTGAAATGGACTGCAGCGGCGCGGATTTCCCACTGCGGATGAGGGCGATAGCTGCCCTCCAACTTGATCTGGTCGCCGATATAGCGGCCGGTTCCAATGGTTTCAGGTATCGCAACCAATGGCGCTGGTGGCGTGTAAATCGCATCTTCTTTGTGGTGTTTCCATAGAAAATTCCAGCCCACAGTAAATGTCAGCGTAGAAACCGGTTTGATGGTCACGGCCGGCTGTACGTCCATGATATTACCCGGAGCCAATAGCGCCGCCTCGCTGAAGTAAGTGGGATTGGGATAGAGTGCGTTAAAGGTGCCGAGCCGTCCATCGCTTGGATTTTTATCACCACTGGCAATATCTGCTTTTAAGCCGAGTCGCGGCGACCATGGCAGCGCTGTAAAGGTAAACCCCGTATCGGATGCAACCGTCCAAGCACGGATGGTCTGATTGCCGACGTCGCCGATTTGAAAAACTGCTTCCAGGTTCCAGTCCCATTCTTTTGCGGAACCAAACAGTCGAGTGCCGAAAGAATGCCTGTGCTCCTGCCCCTGCGCTGCTGCAAATTGGCCCTGATCTCTTTCGTAACCAAGCCAATAGAGATCCATCTTGAACGGCGAAATGATTTCCGGAGCGAACGTGGCGTATAAACCGTACAGCGATTGCGACTTACTAGTCGTATCATCAAAAGCTTCCGGTTTGTTGAGAACCGGCCGGAAGGCGAGGATATCAATGCGATGTGGTCCCTGCTTCCAACCTGCGCGTACGCCATCGAAAGCTAGGCGGATGTTGGGGCCCTCTCGTACCGCGATCAAGCGCGAGGTTCCGAAAGTCACTTCCTGTCTGCCTGCACGGAGGAAAAATCTATCGCCGTTCCACGCCAGGAAACCCTGCTGCAAGTCTAGGATGCTTTGATCGGCGCTCTCAGGCCCGCCACGGCGCCCGGATTCATCATAGGCCCCGAACTGCACGAATAGCTGGGCATATTTGCCGACACGTAGATCGCCATGCACTAAGCCTCGAAACAGTGTGTAGCTATCACCCCTGCGGCTGTTCATTGCGTTCCCAATACCGAAATCCAGAGGCCAGTAGCCTTGGGCACGCACACGCGCATCGGCGCCAAATGTTAGTGTAGCTGCCTCGGCGATACGCCAGCATTTGGGTGTCGCTTTGTTACAATTTGCGCCCCAATTTTCTTCGAATCGTAGCGGCATATATTCGGATGCGGCTACTGGCAATGACATGGCGAATGTTATAACGGCAATCAGGCTGGTTTTGCGTTTTCTGGTCGTCTGCTGGCGCATACAGATTTACTGGATAAGAGAAGTTTTATATGCATCATACCATCCAGCACGAGCAGTCGAGCGCGCCCCAGAAACCTCGTTGGTCACCGGTATCCACAGCATCTTGATACGCGCGTCCATGAGCATGACCATGCACAGAACAACTGATTCCGCAACTGCAGGTTGCCTTGGCCAACGCGTTTAATGCAGCGGCATCTGCCGCAGGTTTAAGATAGCCGCCGTAGTGATTCGCAGGAGACCAATCCGGCATGGCTGGCGGCAAGGGTGGGGAAAGCGCGCTGAACTCATCGTCACCGTAAACAATGCGTCCGCCGACAATCGTAAGCACTGAAACAAGATTGCGAATTTCATCTTCCGGAACGCTAAAGTAATCGGCGGACAGTACGGCGAGGTCCGCGTATTGACCGGCTTTAATCTGGCCTTTGACACCTTCTTCATTCGAGAACCAGGTATTCGCCTGCGTATAAAGGCGTAACGCAGTTTCGCGGTCGACGAGATTCGACGCGGGGTACAGAGAGAGACCGCCCAGAGTCTTGCCGCTAGTCAGCCAATAAAGGGCATTCCAAGGATCGTAGCTAGCCACGCGAGTGGCGTCGGTGCCTGCGCCGACATTGACCCCCATTTGCAGCATGCGCCGATAAGGCGGTGTGCGCTCCGCGGCTTTGCGGCCGTAGCGCTGCACGAAAAATTCACCCTGATAAGCCATGCGGTGCTGAATTGCGATTCCACCGCCAAGTTTGGCGATACGCTCGAGGTTAACATCGGTCACCGTTTCGGCATGATCAAAAAACCAGTGTATACCGTTAAAGGGAATATCCCGATTCACCTTTTCGAATACATCCAGCGCGCGCGAGATGGTTTCATTGTAAGTGGCATGCAGACGAAACGGCCAGTGATTACTGACAAGAATGCGCACTACCGCCTCCAGATCGTTCTCCATATTTGGCGCCATATCCGGGCGTGGCATGCGGAAATCCTCGAAATCTGCTGCAGAAAAGACCAGCATTTCACCCGCGCCGTTATGCCGGTAGTAACTATCGCCATCGCCCGGTTTTCCCATCGTTGTCCACTTGGTAAAATCGGCAACCTCTTCTCCGGCTTTCTGTGTAAACAGGTTGTACGCGATGCGCAGAGTCAACTCGCCAGCTTTATGCAAGTCTTCAATGATCTGATAGTCATCCGGATAGTTCTGAAAACCACCGCCGGCATCGATTACGCTGGTAATGCCCAGGCGGTTCATTTCCCGCATGAAATGGCGCGTGGAATTAAGCTGATACTCGTAAGGCAGCTTAGGGCCTTTGGCTAGAGCGGAATAAAGGATCAGCGCATTGGGTTCTGCCAGCAACAAGCCTATCGGTTCTCCGTTGGCGTCCTTGGCAATCAACCCCCCCGGTGGGTTGGGAGTATCGTGATCGTAGCCGCAAGCGTGCAGTGCCGCACGGTTAAGCAATGCCCGATCATAGAGATGCAAAATGAAGACTGGCGTATCCGGCGCTACTGCATTGATTTCGTTCAGTGTCGGCAAGCGTTTCTCCGCGAACTGCAACTCAGTAAATCCACCGACAATACGCACCCATTGCGGTGCGGGCGGGCGTGCGTGCCACCTGTTCTTTCAGACGACGCATAGCGTCAGCCAGCGAAGGGATGCCATCCCAGCGCAATTCCATGTTGTAATTAAGCCCGCCGCGGATAAAATGCAGATGCGAATCGATCAGACCCGGAATGACGCGGCGGTGATTGAGATCGATTACTTGTGTATTACTATCGACTAGGCGCATGACCTCACTATCATCCCCTACAGCGGTGAAGCGGCCATCAGAGATGGCGACAGCAGTGGCTTGCGGATACTGGCGATCCAGCGTGGTGAATTGACCGTTGCGGAGGATCAGTTGAATTTTAGGGCTGTTCATCATTTTTTTTAAACGAGATGTGATGAGTGCGACTTTATGAAACTTCGGACTCCTTGAAAATCAGCATATATCACGACCAGCGTGAACGGGTTTGATAGAAGTGGTCTCAAAAATTTGAGACTGCCGGATTAGATTTCAATCCTTGTACCCAATTCAAGGACACGATTAGCCGGTAATTTAAAGTACTCGGCCGCATTGCCGGCATTTCTAGCCATTGTAGCAAATATCCGTTCCTGCCACTGCGTCATGCCACCACCAGGACTTGGCACAACAATTTCACGACTCAGAAAATAAGATGTTTTTAGTGGCTCGAACTCAAGCCCATGTTGCTTGCACATTTCCAACGCAACCGGTAAGTTTGGTTCGTCCTTAAAACCATATTTAACGGTAACTTGGTAACAATTTCCTATGAGCGGTTTTATAGATACTCGCTCCTCTTTCAGAACTCTGGGAATTTCCAGGTAATCTACGGTCAAGAACACGACACATTCATGCAAGACTTGGTTATGCGCGAGATTATGCAATAACGCATGCGGCACACCATTCACATTAGAGGTTAGAAAAATAGATGTTCCGGAGACACGTACCGGTGGGTGTGCTAGCAATGACTCCAAGAATGGCTCAAGAGGAATATCATCTGAACGCAAACGCTCCAGTAAAATTTCGCGTCCGCGATTCCAAGTAATCATTACAAAAAAGATGATCGCGCCAATGACTAAGGGAAACCACCCGCCTTGGAAGATTTTTAATATCGTCGCAGCAAAGAATGTAGCATCAATGGCCAAGAAAAAGCCTGTCGCTACTATGCTGAGTATCAAAGGATACTTCCAGGCAAAACGAAGTACGAAAAAAGTCAATATGGTTTCAATCACCATTGTGGCGGTAACCGCTACGCCATAAGCGGATGCAAGATTGGATGAGGAACCGAATCCCACTACCGCCATGATCACGGCTGCCAGCAGAATCCAATTGACGAATGGAATATATATTTGACCAATCTTTTGGTCTGAGGTGTGCCGGATCTGCATGCGCGGCAAAAATCCTAGTTGGATGGCTTGCCGAGTTACTGAAAAAACCCCCGAAATCACCGCTTGCGATGCGATGACAGTGGCTGCCGTAGCCAGCGCTACGGCTGGATAAAGCGCCCACGATGGAAACAGTAAAAAGAACGGATTGGAAATGGCCGATGGATTGGCCAGTAGCAATGCTCCTTGCCCTAAATAGTTCAATATGAGCGCAGGAAGAACGCAACCATACCAAGCTAGGCGAATTGGTTTTATCCCAAAGTGCCCCATGTCAGCATATAGTGCCTCGCCGCCTGTCACTGCCAATACTACGGCGCCAAAGGCAATAAAGGCGAGCAATCCGTTGTCCAGGCAAAAACTAACAGCAAATAACGGGTTAAATGCTTGCAAAATCTCTGGTGCCGCAGCGATGTTCATCAAACCGAAAAAACCCAGTGTAATGAACCATATCAGCGTTATCGGTCCGAACATTGCGCCAATTCCACCCGTGCCACGTTGTTGGATCAGAAAAAGTGAAATCAAGACAACGAGCGTGATCGGGAGTACATAGGGCTGGAGCAGCGGGGTTGCCACCTCTAACCCCTCTACCGCGCTCAACACGGAAATGGCGGGAGTAATTACGCCATCCCCATAGAATAGCGCTGCACCAAATGCGCCGATCATAAAAAGAATACGACGTAACTGAGGACGATTAAGTACCGATGAGCTGGCAAGCGACAACAATGCCATGATGCCGCCTTCTCCATGATTGTCCGCTCGCAAAATCAATGTGATGTACTTAACCGTTACCACCATCATGATCGCCCAGAAAATGAGCGAGATAATACCGATAATATTGTTATCACTGATGACAAGCCCATGAGCAGGATCAAAAACGGTTTTCATGACATACAAAGGACTCGTGCCGATGTCGCCATACACAACACCCAGTGCAGCGAGGCTTAATACACCGAGAGATTCATGCCTGGAGGTGCTTTTAAATTTATTGCCTGTGTCGGTCATAAGGGGTACGTGTAAAAATGTTTATTAGGGAAGTGCTGATTAATTCGCCTTCTTAGATTATACCTTAATTATAATCAATGACTTGAGCGTTAATAATTCTTAAAAATCGAATAAATCAGCGCTTCCCTAGGTCAAAAAAGTCGATTATCGTTTCTTTCTTTTATTTTTTAGACCGCCTGTCGCCTCCACGCGGTTTTGGTTGAGCCTGTCTTTGCGTCAGGTCTTCGATTTGCTGAAGAAATCGCGCATGGCCTAACACCCAGGCTTTATTGGTCGCAACCCTGATTTCGTCCATCGTCCGTTCCGGAATTCGGTGTTCAAATAATGCCCGATACGCCGATTGACGAATCGTTGCATCCTTTCCCAAATTATTATAAATAGTGTGCGCTTGGATCAGCGAATTACTCACGCCCAACGCATTGCAGCGATAACTGGACCACGGATAATCGGCCGGATGTTTCACCCTATCCGCGCGAACCGGATTCAACTCAATATACCGGCTACAGCCTAACAAATATTGCTCACTATCCAGTACCGTTGCTTTATAACGCCCTTCCCACAAAGTGCCCGTTCTGTTGTACTGGTGATTAAAATACTGCACGTAATACCTTCCCAGCATTTGCATCACCTTGCCAACGCCACCTGTCAAGTGCGGCGTCATCAGCAAATGCACGTGATTGGTCATGAGTACATAGGCATGCAGGTCACACTGATATTTCCTGCAAGCCTCGCCCAGTTTCATCAGGTAGAACTCGTAATCCTCGTCACCCACAAAAATAATGCTGCGATTATTGCCGCGCTGGATCACATGCTGCGTATAACCGGGGACATCAAAGCGTGGAAGTCGCGCCATCATTCATCATCTCAATTTACTTGAATAGGTGAGAGCGTATAGCTTTATTTAACGGAACAATCGAGTCTGACCCCATTGATTCACTTATCCGTGCGTCAGCCACACCTGCAACGATTTCGGAAAGAGCTATCTTGATAAATTCA
The DNA here is from genome assembly GCA_017994575.1 of Nitrosomonas sp. Taxonomy (GTDB): domain Bacteria; phylum Pseudomonadota; class Gammaproteobacteria; order Burkholderiales; family Nitrosomonadaceae; genus Nitrosomonas. Next base: position 30,506 of record JAGOKN010000017.1, on the reverse strand, counting down.
TGAAGATTCATAAGTGATTCCTGAAGTAGCTAGCATAGAGTTGAGGGCTGTCACGCTTTTCGGCAATCTTCTCGAACGCTAGGTTATACATGTTCGAACGCAGTTCTTTCCAAGTTACGAAGAATTACTTTTGGAAGCTCCATGAGTAGGAAAAAATCTTCTTTGTCCTCTATAAGAAATTCTTCCACCATTGGGTTTCTAGTGCTGACCATAAGCAACTCTTCGAACTCATTAAGGTGGCGCTTTATCGTTGAAGTGGTTTTGCTGCCCTCAATTTTGCTTAGTAGCAGAATTCCTTCATCGTATACCCACGGCATCTTTTCTCTGTAAAAACTTAGCGCAATACGAATACCTAGCTTTCCATCTTTGGTCATGTGAATCATTTCCTCAAGCATGCCGGGATGAATTCTTCTCCGGCGTTTTCTGCTTTCGGTTGGATTTGCTCTTTCTATTCTTGATGGAAGATCTTGAAACATGATTTTTATTTCTTCAAAAAGCTTCGCGGACGAGTTCTCGATATCCCTGATACCTGCGGAAGGTTTTGTGCCACCCTCCTTCTTGGCTGGCGTATCCAGATTTTCTAGTATGGTGGAAATTGACTGTCTAAATTTCCCCACTTGAAACCTAATCGTATCTTTATCTGGTTCTGAGTTGGGTATTCTTTTTACAAGCTGGAACACAAGCTTTGTAAGTGAATCTTCGTCGTCGCCGCAGTTTTGAAATTGAGCGAATGGTCCTGATGATGCATCTTTAAGTTCAATACCCAGCGCAACCCCAAGGATTGGGGTGGCAAGCTTACCTTTTGCCATGCCTGCCTCAAACAATATCCACGGCCTGTCCACGCTTCTTTTTGTAAGTAGACAAACAACATCAGATGCGCCTTGTATGTTTTTTATAATTTCCGGATACCACTCCACTCCATACTCAATCCCTTGGTTTCCTTTTCTATCGGAAGTTCGGAAAGACTTTAGAACACCTGCGCTTACGCTTTTCAGAAGATTGCTAAAAGCCTCTGCTAACTCTCCATCGCGAGTGTCATGACTAATAAACACAAGAGGATTGGGTGATTTAGATATGTTTTCTTCTGCTTGAGTATCGCTCATTTTTCTCCTTATGTATTTCGTAATATACGCGACATAGTATGACTTCTAATCTCGCGGAAACGTTGTCTATTCTTTATCAACATCAATTGTCCTATTGTTATCATTGGCATCAGAGTATATAAGCCGCAAGTTTGATTGAAAGCATGATCATCTCCGGCAAGAACAATCCCAGGGATTGATTCTAACTGCTAGTTAACATTGTGTCGTTGCTGCCATGAAAATAACGGCTTTGATTCATTGTTCCAATAAATTTCTCAAATGGCTTAATCTCTGCATGATAAAATTCACGCTGATTTTTGATTGTTTATCTGCCTAATCTGAAATACTGAGCTGAAATACTGAAATATCCATCCCGGCTTTATCATCCATGATACAACTTACCATTAACGGACAACCACAGCAATTTGAGGCGCCGATTAACGTCACTCAGCTCATTGATCACTTGTCATTGCACGGCAAACGATTTGCCATTGAATGCAATGGAGAAATTATTCCACGCAGCCGGTTCTCCGAACAGATCCTGGCGCATGGCGATCAATTGGAAGTCGTAGTGGCTGTGGGCGGCGGTTAATGTCTGCTATTTTGCCATAGCGTCAACCTATTGATATTTAAGACAGGACTTCATGAACCATCTCATCATTGCCGGTAAAACCTATTCATCCCGTTTACTGGTCGGCACCGGTAAATACAAGGATTTCAATGAAACACGCGCTGCCATTGAAGCCAGCGGCGCTGAAATTATCACGGTTGCAATTCGCCGCACCAATATCGGGCAGAATGCCGACGAACCCAATCTGCTGGACGTTTTACCGCCGTCGCAATATACCCTGCTACCGAACACCGCCGGCTGTTATACCGTTGAGGATGCCGTGCGCACATTACGTCTGGCGCGCGAACTGCTGGACGGCCACAGTCTGGTCAAACTGGAAGTGCTGGGTGATCCGAAAACACTCTACCCGAATATGGTGGAAACCATTAAAGCCGCGGAAATCCTGATCAAAGAAGATTTTCAGGTCATGGTCTACACATCGGACGACCCGATTATTGCCAAACAACTGGAAGAAATGGGTTGTGTCGCGGTTATGCCACTGGCTTCGTTGATTGGCTCGGGCATGGGTATTCTGAATCCGTGGAATTTGCAGATTATCATCGACAACGCAAAAATCCCGGTACTGGTTGATGCCGGCGTTGGCACGGCATCCGATGCCACCATTGCCATGGAGCTCGGCTGTGATGGTGTGCTCATGAATACCGCCATTGCCGCCGCCCAGAATCCGGTATTGATGGCATCCGCCATGCGCAAAGCCGTTGAAGCCGGACGTGAAGCTTATTTGGCAGGACGCATGACGAAAAAATTGTACAGCGCCAGTCCCAGTTCGCCCATCGATGGCGTCATTGCCAGCACACAAACAGCGCCCAAAAAACCCTGATGCGGCCAATCCGCTTGATCGCCCTGCTTGCAGCAACCATGATTACCGGCCAATGAATCCAACTATCCGCAGTTTTGTGCTCCGGCAAGGGCGATTATCGGATGCGCAGCGCCGCGCTTGCGAAACCTTGCTACCCCAATATGGGGTTGCTTTTACACACAATCTTTTGGATCTCAACCAGATTTTTGGACGCTCAGCGCCTAAGATACTGGAAATCGGCTTCGGCATGGGGGAAAGTACCGCTGCCATCGCCCACAGCCATCCGGAAAATGATTATCTGGCCATCGAAGTCCATACGCCGGGCGTTGGCAGTCTGTTGAATCAAATTGAAAAACTCGAATTGACTAACTTGCGCATCATTCAACATGACGCTGTCGAAGTATTGCAGCATATGCTGCCCGCCGCATGCCTGCAGGGCGTGCATATCTTCTTCCCCGATCCCTGGCCCAAGGCCAGGCACCATAAACGCCGCCTGATCCAACCCGCACTGGTGAACCGCTTGTGCGAACATCTGATGACCGGCGGCTATATCCACGCCGCAACCGATTGGGAAAACTACGCTGAACAGATTCTACAGGTACTGAATCAGGAACCCAGACTCACCAATACGGCTGCTGACTATACGCCGAGGCCGGAATATCGGCCACTGACCAAGTTTGAACAGAGAGGACTCAAGCTCGGACATGGTGTTTGGGATTTAATCTTTGTAAAAACTTAAGGAAACGCTGATTAATTCGGCGAACGAGATGAAGCACGAGGCGCACGGAACGCAGCAACCGAGACATATCAACATGATAGGCGAAGGAGCGAGTACCGCGCAACGAAGTGATTCGCTCGTACAGTCAATTAATCAGCGTTTCCTTAAGAAAAGTGTAACCAAGACTGTTTGTTATTTCCATATCGTTATAAGTATATTACTTAATACTATTTAAAAATTCACCCAGATCCAGTTATAGTGCGGCACGACTATAAGTACGCATCACTCAGATATACAAATAAACTTATGAAAATCCGCAATCTAGATCTAACTAGCAACACAGTTAACGAAGAACATCAGCAGCTTGGATTACCTCCTGTTGAAGATACTGTCTCTCACCTGGATGCCCATCCTTTTTTAAAGGCTGCTGTTTGGTTTGCTGTGATTGTGTTAATTTTACTCATTGTATTTCTGGTAGGTCGTTTCTTCCTCGCTCAAAACTGGGGCGATAGCTGGGTTATCATCAACAGCACCCTCGAAAGCAGAATTTTTTGGAGTGCGGTTGCCGTTGGTTTCCTTGCCCAAGTCGTCGATGGCGCTTTAGGCATGGCATACGGTGTCACCGCCACCACGTTTTTATTGGCATCAGGTGCCAGCCCTGCCGCAGCCAGCGCGAGCGTGCATATTGCCGAAATCTTCACCACCGGCGTTTCCGGCATTGCTCACGCCAAGTTTGGCAATGTAGACAAACAGTTATTTACTCGCCTGCTGGTACCCGGCATGTTGGGTGGCATACTGGGCGCCTTATTGATTACTCATGTCGATGGTGCCTTATTCAAGCCTTTTATTTCGGGTTACCTGATTCTGCTGGGGATTTATATTCTGAGCAAAGCCTTTCGACACTTACAAATCCGTAAAGACGCTCCCAGACATGTCGGCAAACTGGCATGCTTCGGCGGTTTCATGGATGCGGCTGGCGGCGGTGGCTGGGGTCCGATTGTAACCACCACTTTGGTCGGCACTGGCAACGACCCACGCACGACCATTGGTTCTGTCAATTTTGCCGAATTCTTCCTGACACTGACCAGCGCAGCTGTTTTTGCATTACTGATGGATACTGATACCTGGCCATTGATTATCGGCTTGGTGTTCGGTGGATTATTCGCAGCCCCTTTTGCTGCCTATTTATGCAAAAAATTCCACGCCAAAACCTTGCTGATACTCGTAGGCGTACTGATCACCACAATCAGTTTATACAATCTGTACAAGGCACTCATGCCTTTGTTATAAGGCAAGCCATCTCCCGAGATTTTATATTCTTGGGAGATTTTTCCCGGCATCCGCTAAACTTGCTCGTTTCCAATCGCTCTAACGGGCATGTTTTAGGGAAACGCTGATTAATTCAACGAACGTGATGAAGGCGAGGCGCACGGAACGCAACAACCGAGATATATCAATCTGATAGGCTAGGGAGTGAGTACCGCGCAACGAAGCAATTCGCTCGTGCAGTCAATTAATCAGCGCTTCCTTAGCTGAATAACAGGAAACTTCATGCATAAAATCCTTGTTCCAACCCTACTCTTTTTTGTGCTGACATCTGCAGCGCTTGCCTCTGCGCAGCAACCCATTCGTCCAGGGCTATGGGAAGTCACTACAAAATCAGATCTGTTGGCATTAGTGCCCCATATTCCCTCTGAGCATATGCAACAACTCGATCAACTTGCCAATCGGTACGGTCTAAAATTACCTAAAATTGACAATGGTGCAGCCATTTCACATATTTGCATCACACCAGAAATGGCTCGGCAGGAAATTCCAACTTATTTTTATGAAGACCGTTCCGGTTGCAAAGTTCAGAACGCAACTCGCATCGGCAATCGTTATCAAATGGACCTCGAATGTGCCAACCAGCATTTTCAAGGCAGCGGATCTGCTCAAGGTACTTTTACCAGCCCGGAAAGTTTTTCCGGCAATACCGAGTTCAATAGTACGATCGGCAGCAATCCGGTTTACGCTGCGGCAGAAACACAGGGTCGTTGGATTGGTGAACATTGTGTTGCGGTCAATCCGCTGCAAAAATGATCAATCGCGTTTAAATCAGTTTCAAATGCTTGTGTCGCTGTTGCCTTAACAATAAACTGGCATGTCTCATTTTTGAACACATTTCCAGCTTCATTAATCACTGCCACCTACCATCCGAACCATGTTCCATTCCATACTCGCCATCTGCATTGGTGCCTCACTCGGTGCTGTACTTCGCTGGTTCCTGGGCATTTCGCTGAACACCTTGTTTCCAGCGATCCCGCCGGGCACGCTCGTCGCCAATCTCGTGGGCGGTTATCTGATCGGCGTGGCCATCGGATTATTCGCCCATCATCCCGAACTTGCACCCGAGTGGCGCCTGTTCATAATCACCGGATTTCTAGGCGGATTGACCACTTTCTCCACTTTCTCCGCGGAGACATTGACGCTCCTGCAACAAGGACGGATACTTTGGGCAGCAGGCGCGATCGGCTTACATGTACTGGGATCGCTTATTATGACCGTACTTGGGCTGGCGACCATCTCCATCTTCAAAAGCACCTAAATTCCAGGGGAATCAGTATGCATGGCTTTCAATTGACATTCTTTACCCAGCAATCCCGCAAACATGATGGTTTGCCGTTAGGTGAGTGGTTATTGCAGGAAGCGCACAAACTTGGCATCAGAGGAGCCACGTTAATGACCGCAACACAAGGATTCGGACATGATGGCAATTTACATTCAGCGCATTTCTTTGAACTGAGCGATCAGTCGATTGAAATCACCATGGCGCTCAGCCAGGCGGATATCGAGTTGATGTTTACCCGGCTACGCGAAGAAGAAATCAATGTTTTTTTCGTTAAGACACCCATCGAATATGGCATGAGCGGCGATATTTAACGCTTGATGCTTCAAATATATTTCTAATCCGACCAGAAGTCATTCTATAAATAGCCCCAGTCGTCTCTACTCAAGATGTAGCAACCGCTTCTAAGGGAACGCTGATTAATTGACTGTATGAGCGAATCACTTCGTTGCGCGGTACTCGCTCCCTCGCCTATCATGTTGATATGTCTCGGTTGCTGCGTTCCGTGCGCCTCGTGCTTCATCTCGTTCGCCGAATTAATCAGTGTTTCCCTAACCTTATCGTTGCGCAAGAATCCATTGAATCAAGCGTCTTGACATGCTGCAAGATCCTCAGCGATTAGTGTAGATCCTATCGGTTCACTGTTTCCCCAACTGATATTTCTCAGCAGCTAAATTGGCAATCTGCTTACCCATATCGAAACCTGTGTTGCCTGAATTACGATAATGCACACCATCGTATATGCGTGCATTGATCACTTCCTGCATGAATTCGTCAATGCTCTTCCAACTGCGTGCTACGCCACCCGCTGCAGCGCTGATTGTCGTCAGTACCGGGGTTTGCCCGTTGCCGATTTCAGCTTGCAACACAGTACCCACTGATGCTGAAACAATGCAGTGCGCACATGGATATTCGGGATGCATCGGCGTGTCAATGAATGGCAACCAGGATGCTTCCCGTTCCGTTGCATCGTTGCCGTCAATATCTCCATTCCGAATCGCAGTCACCGGCCGCCAGAAACCATAATGATATTTGGCGTCAAAAACGGCAATCAGCGCATCATCCGAGGCTTGTGTCACCGCCGCAAACAGGCGTGCGTTCTGGGTAATTTCCCTTCCCGGCATATTCGCTATTGAGCGCACGATGCCATGATAAATCGGCGGCATGACTTCTTCCCAGAAACGGGCAATTTCAGTCTGTTCAGCGCTTCGCTGCTGACTATGCTTGCCGCCGAGAGCTTTCACTTCATTGTAATCACGCACCCATAACTCGCTGTTCAATTCAGGCGGGGGTGCCGGACGGAACTGGCTCGGGCCTGTCATCAACCAGGGCTTGCGCTGCATCCACTGAGGCGCCTCAGGGATTACCGTTGGTATATACACCCCGGCGCGAGTGATAGGACGGTAAGATTCACCGGCTGTTGCGCCGTCATCGGTGCGCAAAGCCAGAATCGCCGCAGCGGCCTTTTCACCGACTGCGATACCGGCCGTTTTGGCTGTTCCATCAGGAATAGCCGCCAGTGTGGCTTGGTAGGCACTGCTGATAGCTGATTGTTGAGAGGGTACCAGTTTGATCAGCGTCACATGGTTGGCAGCCGCAACCGCAGCGTCAACTGAGGCTCCAGGAGCCGCATCCAACGTTACATTGCTGACAGAATAACGCTGCGTAATCGCATTGACAGCCTCATATACGGATGCATGCACAATCGCCAGCGCCCGCTCAGCCGGTAGCGGCCCGATGTTTGCTTTGACAACGATATCTCCCGCCCGCTGATTCCAGTCAGTAACGGCATCAGCGTTTGCTGTTGATGAAGCAATCATGGTTAGCGAAAATATAGTGACCACTCCGATCAAAGCCTGTTGACACTTGATAATTATTTGCATAATTTCCATTCTCCTAAAAATACGCGCGCAATTTGATTCTTTATTTAAATAAATACATTCAATTAAATTATATTCTGAAGAAAATTACCATGAAAAAGATTCTGATTGCATTACACCTACTCTCCCTAGGTTTAAGGACAGGAAACGCGCCTGCAAACCCGATTACGAGCGACTTACCCACATCGACTTACGTTGTTAAAGGCAATTTGGCATGGACTTGAGCTTCACCAGTGAATGTTGAACATTGGCTGGGCAATGATGTATGGGATACTTTCTACGTGTCTTCCATCCCCGAGCCCGATACCTACGCCATGCTGTTAGTTGGATTGGGACTACTGTTCTTGCCGGCAAGCCGTAGAAAGAAAATCGGCACCTCCAACTCACATTCACCCCGAATCAAATAGGCACGCACAAAGCTCTTTTCTCCCATCACGCACTGATTTCTCTGGCTGCCACTAACAGTTCTTCAATAAAATGTTGACTGTATAGTGGCAGGTAGTTTTGTTTTAAGTAAGCAATCTTGGTAATGGATTTTGGAATGATGTGAGATAAATCCCGAACAACCAACCCGTGATCAGCTTGGCTATCGTAAGCCATGCGAGCAATGATGCCGACCCCCAGATTTAAATGCACATAAGTCTTGATGACATCGGTATCCGCCGCTGCCAGAATGATATCCAATTGATAACCCGATTGTTGAAATGCGCGTTCAATCGCAGAGCGCCCGGTAAAACCAAGGCTGTAAGTAAGAATAGGGAAAGCAATCAACCGCTCACAAGTCAATTCGCCTTCACATAAGGGATGACCCTTCGGCATCACCGCTGCATGATGCCATTCGTAGCAATGACGCGTAACCAACTCCGCGTCCTCATTCACTTTCTCAGTACAAATGGCAATGTCGGCTTTATGTGCATGCAGTTGATCGACCAGCTGTTCTGGCGAAGCTTGTACGATATAAATCCTGATACCCGGATACTTTGCTCGAAATCGCTGAATCGGATGCGGTAAAAAATATTTGGCTTGAGTGTGCGTAGTAGCGATGTGTATCGTGCCTTTATTGCAGTCGAGAAAATCGCTGGCAATTGCCTGGATATTCAGCTTCGCCTGATTGATAGTTGCCACTTCGTCCATCACACGCTGACCCAAAGCGGTTAGCGCCATCAACTTTTTACCTTTGCGCTCAAACAGCGGCGAGCCTAGTTCCTCCTCAAACAATTGCAATTGCCGGCTTACCGCCGATTGCACGATGTGCATTCGTTTCGCAGCTTTGGACAGATTTAATTCAGTTTCCTGCAGAATGCGCAGCAATTCAATCTGATTGAGATTCATGATCTTTTTATATCAAATCAATAAAAATACCAGTGATATATCTAAATTATAGATAATGAAATCTAATTATATCGTTTTATTAAAAATTGCAATTGCTTTATTGTAACGGCCAATGACAAGCTATTCACTGTATTGCAGGACGATGGTTTATCAGTCTATTAATCAATTTCAAAGAAAATATCCGCTCTGTGATGGATCTGACATCCATATTATTGCGGAACGATTCTTAAAAATAGGGAGACAATATGCCTTTAGAACAATTAGTACATTATTTTAATGATCGCTTTGAGGGCGAACATCATTCTAATCTACGCCCTTTCATCCTGCAAAAAGGCCTGGTCAGCGGTATTTTTGGTCCTATTCGAATCAGCAGCGCATTTGCGCCAGTGCGCCGTGCAAACGATCATGAAGCACTGACGGGGCATATTGCGGAATTAGTTGTCTCGCCTTATGACAGCGACTCATTAAATAGACAATCTTTAGACATTAGTCATTTATTGACTGATGTCCTGACGCAACCTGCCGATTTTCAGTCAATCATTAATTTGGATCGTTTGTGCCGCACTGTTCACATGATGAATTATCTGACTTACTCACATAACGGTGACGTACTTTTTCTTGATGTCGACCCCAGACATATACTGGGCGTTCAGCAAGACCATGGCGCGTACTTTGAAGAAATTATCATCAAGTGCGGACTGGAAACCAAGAATGTGGCTATCTCAATGACTATAAACAACTTCTATGCTTTGCATCATGCGCAATTGCTGAATGGTTTAAACAATTACCGCCAGCGCGGCTACCGAATCGCACTCAATCTGGGTTCGCTGTACGCTGCCAATGGGTTGCGGGACTTGATCAAAAAATTATCCCCCAACTACATACGCGTCAATGCACCCAGCGCTGACACCAAACAGCAAACAAGCCCGATCTGGCTCCCGGCTTTCAAAACACTCACTGAATTGCAAAACATAAACGGTGGTCAAATCATCTTGCAACAAGTGGGATTAAAAGAACAAGCGCATATCGCTGCATCTGCACAATTTGGCTTGGTTCAGGGTGATTACTATGAAAAATTAGTCACTGACCATCTGAGGTGCTTGTAGGAAGGTATTGAGGAGGCTAATGTCCTCCTCAATATTATTTACACCCTCGGAGCTAGCAATAAACTCAATGCATTTTTCGGATTAGATTTCAATCCTTGTACCCAATTCAAGGACGCGATTAGCCGGTAATTTAAAGTACTCGGCCGCATTGCCGGCATTTCTAGCCATTGTAGCAAATATCCGTTCCTGCCACTGCGTCATGCCACCACCAGGACTTGGCACAACAATTTCACGACTCAGAAAATAAGATGTTTTTAGTGGCTCGAACTCAAGCCCATGTTGCTTGCACATTTCCAACGCAACCGGTAAGTTTGGTTCGTCCTTAAAACCATATTTAACGGTAACTTGGTAACAATTTCCTATGAGCGGTTTTATAGATACTCGCTCCTCTTTCAGAACTCTGGGAATTTCCAGGTAATCTACGGTCAAGAACACGACACATTCATGCAAGACTTGGTTATGCGCGAGATTATGCAATAACGCATGCGGCACACCATTCACATTAGAGGTTAGAAAAATAGATGTTCCGGAGACACGTACCGGTGGGTGTGCTAGCAATGACTCCAAGAATGGCTCAAGAGGAATATCATCTGAACGCAAACGCTCCAGTAAAATTTCGCGTCCGCGATTCCAAGTAATCATTACAAAAAAGATGATCGCGCCAATGACTAAGGGAAACCACCCGCCTTGGAAGATTTTTAATATCGTCGCAGCAAAGAATGTAGCATCAATGGCCAAGAAAAAGCCTGTCGCTACTATGCTGAGTATCAAAGGATACTTCCAGGCAAAACGAAGTACGAAAAAAGTCAATATGGTTTCAATCACCATTGTGGCGGTAACCGCTACGCCATAAGCGGATGCAAGATTGGATGAGGAACCGAATCCCACTACCGCCATGATCACGGCTGCCAGCAGAATCCAATTGACGAATGGAATATATATTTGACCAATCTTTTGGTCTGAGGTGTGCCGGATCTGCATGCGCGGCAAAAATCCTAGTTGGATGGCTTGCCGAGTTACTGAAAAAACCCCCGAAATCACCGCTTGCGATGCGATGACAGTGGCTGCCGTAGCCAGCGCTACGGCTGGATAAAGCGCCCACGATGGAAACAGTAAAAAGAACGGATTGGAAATGGCCGATGGATTGGCCAGTAGCAATGCTCCTTGCCCTAAATAGTTCAATATGAGCGCAGGAAGAACGCAACCATACCAAGCTAGGCGAATTGGTTTTATCCCAAAGTGCCCCATGTCAGCATATAGTGCCTCGCCGCCTGTCACTGCCAATACTACGGCGCCAAAGGCAATAAAGGCGAGCAATCCGTTGTCCAGGCAAAAACTAACAGCAAATAACGGGTTAAATGCTTGCAAAATCTCTGGTGCCGCAGCGATGTTCATCAAACCGAAAAAACCCAGTGTAATGAACCATATCAGCGTTATCGGTCCGAACATTGCGCCAATTCCACCCGTGCCACGTTGTTGGATCAGAAAAAGTGAAATCAAGACAACGAGCGTGATCGGGAGTACATAGGGCTGGAGCAGCGGGGTTGCCACCTCTAACCCCTCTACCGCGCTCAACACGGAAATGGCGGGAGTAATTACGCCATCCCCATAGAATAGCGCTGCACCAAATGCGCCGATCATAAAAAGAATACGACGTAACTGAGGACGATTAAGTACCGATGAGCTGGCAAGCGACAACAATGCCATGATGCCGCCTTCTCCATGATTGTCCGCTCGCAAAATCAATGTGATGTACTTAACCGTTACCACCATCATGATCGCCCAGAAAATGAGCGAGATAATACCGATAATATTGTTATCACTGATGACAAGCCCATGAGCAGGATCAAAAACGGTTTTCATGACATACAAAGGACTCGTGCCGATGTCGCCATACACAACACCCAGTGCAGCGAGGCTTAATACACCGAGAGATTCATGCCTGGAGGTGCTTTTAAATTTATTGCCTGTGTCGGTCATAAGGGGTACGTGTAAAAATGTTTATTAGGGAAGTGCTGATTAATTCGCCTTCTTAGATTATACCTTAATTATAATCAATGACTTGAGCGTTAATAATTCTTAAAAATCGAATAAATCAGCGCTTCCCTAGGTCAAAAAAGTCGATTATCGTTTCTTTCTTTTATTTTTTAGACCGCCTGTCGCCTCCACGCGGTTTTGGTTGAGCCTGTCTTTGCGTCAGGTCTTCGATTTGCTGAAGAAATCGCGCATGGCCTAACACCCAGGCTTTATTGGTCGCAACCCTGATTTCGTCCATCGTCCGTTCCGGAATTCGGTGTTCAAATAATGCCCGATACGCCGATTGACGAATCGTTGCATCCTTTCCCAAATTATTATAAATAGTGTGCGCTTGGATCAGCGAATTACTCACGCCCAACGCATTGCAGCGATAACTGGACCACGGATAATCGGCCGGATGTTTCACCCTATCCGCGCGAACCGGATTCAACTCAATATACCGGCTACAGCCTAACAAATATTGCTCACTATCCAGTACCGTTGCTTTATAACGCCCTTCCCACAAAGTGCCCGTTCTGTTGTACTGGTGATTAAAATACTGCACGTAATACCTTCCCAGCATTTGCATCACCTTGCCAACGCCACCTGTCAAGTGCGGCGTCATCAGCAAATGCACGTGATTGGTCATGAGTACATAGGCATGCAGGTCACACTGATATTTCCTGCAAGCCTCGCCCAGTTTCATCAGGTAGAACTCGTAATCCTCGTCACCCACAAAAATAATGCTGCGATTATTGCCGCGCTGGATCACATGCTGCGTATAACCGGGGACATCAAAGCGTGGAAGTCGCGCCATCATTCATCATCTCAATTTACTTGAATAGGTGAGAGCGTATAGCTTTATTTAACGGAACAATCGAGTCTGACCCCATTGATTCACGAAACCGCTAATTACAAGATTTTTTCTCTAATCTGGGTGCTCTTTATTTGGGCGAGTTTGAACCAATCCAAAGGTAGAAGCTACTTCTTCTATCGTCTTGATCCTAGCTATTTGTGCTATTGCACCCGCTGTATTCAAGGTTCTCAGCAGTTCACCTGTGCTGAGAATTTTTCTTATTTCTTCAACATTATTGTTTATGCCTACTCCTCCAAATACTCCTTCTGGCAAACTATTAATATTCGATCCTTTATATATTTTTCCCGCATATTTAAAAGAAGAACTTGTACCAACACCATGATCCTGGTTCGATATAATCATTCTTTTTGCGCCTGTTATTTTTTGAGGGGCAAATCCTGCTGCGTACTGCGTTATTAATGAATAAACGACTGTTGACTGAGGGACTATACCAACATTAGATGCGATCAGCTCTCCTGAATGAAGCGGACCGGGAACAGGATCAAGCATCAAAAGTTCAATTTTCGGTCTATTATAGTCATATTTTTTATAGCACTCGACCATTAGTCCTTTTGCAATTTGAGAAGCAGCAACTGCATTTCTACTGTGTGATTTAATTAATATATAAATATTTTCAGACAGATATTTATTTCTAACCTCTTCTTCTACTACAGCTCCCATCACTAACTTAATCCCCAAAGCAATATTGCTTTCAATACTATTTGCCCCCGTGTCACTTGCACCTCCTGCGGCTTGTGGCCCGGCAATAGTAAACTCTACATTGTCCCCTTCCAACCTGGACCAAAATTGCTGCCCTGAAGGTGAACCTATTGGCAGCATTTCTTGTTTTTCCCTTTCTGTTCTTGTACGCCAGTGTAAATCTCCAGAACCTGGAAGAACTAATTTAATAAAGCGTTTATCATCTCCTAGTTCTTTTTTTCTACCAAGCTGTGCTACTTTTTCAACAGGCTTTTGCTTTGCAATGGGGTCAGACTCGATTGGTTTTGATTTTCCTTGCGCTACCCCAGCAGAACTCGCCCTCTCCCCCATCAAATCCGCCTCACGCTCCAACCCCCGATCATCATTGACGTGCTGCCCCGCCATTTGCATCGTCGGCTTCACCCGTCCCTGCGCCTGCTGTGCCACATGCCAGGCCTCATGCGGCAGATGTTTTTCCTGTCCGGGCGCCACATGAATATCCGTGCCTTGCGCATAAGCCAATGCATTCAATTGCGCGGGCTGTGAAGAGTTGTAATGAACTTTGACATGATCCATCGACAGCCCGGACAGGTGTTCGATACCAGACTTGAGGTTATCGGGCAGTCCGGTGTTGTTTTGTTTTGCTGCCGGGGCTTCCGCCAGTTGAGCCGCTTCAAATTTTCCCTGCAACAGTTCGTCTTCCTTAACCCGTTGCACTGGGTCGAATTTCCCCTGAAGCGGTTCTTCCTCTTCGACGCGCTGGGTTGGATCGAACTTGCCTTGCAACAATGCTTCATCCTCAGCCCGCTGAGCTGGTTGGAATTGACCTTGCATCGGTTCTTCCTCGCCTTCCATCCGTTGCACCGCGCCTGTAATTTTGGCGAATTGTTGCCGCTGCGCGATCATGCGTGGACTGTTATTGATTTGTTCGCTGAGTTTGCGCTGCGCGATGGCTTGCGGAGAATGATTCATCGCCGCTCTCATTTGACGCATTTGTTGGGTTGATTCCCGGTTATCGACAAAAGTCTGACTGAGAGGGGATAGGCCGGTTGGCTTGCGTTGCGTACTGTCGTGTTGCTGGCGTTCCGATTCGGCAGGCACCGATTGCTTCATGTCATTCTCCTGTTTGAGTCGCTACGGGATCGTGCTCGATGCACCAATACCGTAAAATTATCATCCAAGTCATCATCAAAATAGGGAATCCGTGAGGTAGCACCTGGCAAAGAACTTGTACTTTTCACGGTCGCTCCTCACCGGTAGATCATGCACGAAGAAATGCTGCCCGTCCAGCGAGAAGTGGTCCCCATTTTTTAGACAGATACCTTAGGAGTTATTTTCCGGCCTATCAACCTGCCTCCTGCAGCCTGACAGATTCATGATAAGAGACCTTTACATGTGATTCGATTTCTGGGATTGTCGCTGGAAGACGATGTACCAGACCACTCAGTATTGTCGCGCTTCAGAAGTTGGTGGGCGCTCGTTTTATCTAGTTAGCGGCCAACCGATCAGCAACACTGTGATCGTCACGACACACGCCACGATATTCATCGGTATTCCTACTTTCAGAAAATCTGAGAAACGATAGCCACCCGGACCATACACCATCATGTTAGTCTGGTAGCCTAAAGGGGTAGCAAAGCTGGCGGAAGCCGCCATCATGATAGCAAACACAAAAGGCACGTTATTTAAATCAGCTTTCTCGGTGATCTCCAATACAATCGGCAACATCAAAAGCGCCGCAGCATTATTGGTAATGACCTCGGTTAATATTGAAATGGATATATAAACCAAAATGAGCAATAACCAGGGAGTACCGCCGCTTAAGGTCACGATATTTTCAGCGAGATATTTGGCCACGCCAGTTTTCTCCAGCGCCATACCTAATGCAAATGAAGAGGCGATGGTAATAATGACCGTCAAATCAAGACTTCTTTCTGCCTGGTTGGCTGAGCAACAACCCGTAATGATCATCAAGCCGGCGCCAATTAAAGCGCCATTTAACATGCTGATGACTTCAAAGCTGGCCGCCGCAATAACACCCAAAAGAATCAACCAGGCAAGATATGCCCTTTCATGGCGCGGCGCTTCAGTATTCAGGTCATTGACCAGCAAAAAATCCTTGTTATATCGTTGGCGGCTGACGAAAGCCGGTCTTGCTTCCAATAATAAGGTGTCGCCGGCTTGTAATATGATGCTTCCCAGGTTGCCTTTGATACGTTCACCATTTCGAGCCACAGCCAATACCGCTGCTCCATAGCGTGCACGAAAACGTGAATCACGTATGGCATACCCCAAGGCTGTGCAATGCGGAGAAACAACCGCCTCCACCAAGCACCTCTCGGTATGCTTTATGGTAAAGGTCTGTATCTGCTCTTCTTCAGTGGATGGAACAATGCCATTGATACGCAGCAAATCCGAGATCGCATCGGTATCGCCAGCAAACACCAATCTGTCATTTCCTTGCAGTACTTCTTCTGGCGAAACCACTGTAATCGCGGTCCCGTTTCTATCAATTTCAACCAAGTACACGCGTTGTAAATGCCTTAATCCGGCTTGTTCAATCGTTTTACCAACCAAGGGACCATTGGGGGCAATGGAAACTTCCAAAGTAAATTCGCGCAAATTGGAAAAAACTTGGCCTTGTGTCCGATCTGGCAGCAATTTGGGAAACAGTATCCACATTAATAAAAAGCCAGCGATAGCGACCGGTATGCCAACCGCAGATATCGAAAATAAGGAAAAACCCGCTTCACCGGTCAACACTTGATATTGACCATTCACGATCAAATTGGTACTGGTCCCAATCAGCGTCACTGTGCCCCCCAGTATGGCCGTATAGCTGAGGGGTATCATCAATTTGGAAGGTGCAATTCCGATTTTGCGCGACCAGCTATAAATAGCCGGAATCATCGTGGCAACAACAGGCGTGTTATTCAGAAAACTACTTAAAAACGCAACCGGCCAGAACATTCGGTTAAGTGCGGCACGTGATGTTTTAGGTCTACCCAACAGTGTATTTACCAGTAAATCAATCGCACCCGAAGCATGCATACCCGCAGCCACCACAAACATTCCTGCAACGGTGATCAAGCCCGAATTACTAAAACCGCTCAAGGCATCTGCGCTGCTCAGAATGCCGGTTACGCTTAGTATCGTTAATGCCCCGAGCATTATCAAATGCGGACCAATATGTGTAAAAATGAGTGTTACCAACACAGAAACACATAAAGCCAACGTAAACCAACCTTGCCATTCCATAGCTTTTAAATTCCAAACAAAAGTCTGAAATATACAGGAGTTATTTATAAAGCTGGAGACAAATAAATCTATTTTATCGTGCCATATCTCCAGAATAGGTTGGCAAATAAGGGAAGCGCTGATTAATTGACTGTACGAGCGAATCACTTCGTTGCACGGTACTCGCTCCCTCGCCTATCAGGTTAGGTTGATATGTCTCGGTGCTGCGTTCCGTGCGCCTCGTGCTTCATCTCGTTCGCCGAATTAATCAGCATTCCCTAAGGTTGATGGATGAATTTTTACAGGGTGTTCTTTGATGAATGCAGTGATTTGATCAATTCACCGGTGTAACACGAATCACACGGGGATCGTCGGCAAATTCGAGCAACAGGCGGCGCACACGTTCCTGCCAGGCATTGGCGAAAGCGATTTGTTGGGCATCATCGGCACAATCCTGCAAAATAGCCATCAAACGCTCGCCCTGGGCAGGGTCAGCGGGTATCAGGGAAACATCCAACGTCACTGCCACACTAGCTTCGTTATCAAGGCGCTTAAAAATGATCGCATCGCCTTCACGCTGGTTCGCAAAACTAAGCAGGCCTTTGCGTCGATAGCGACCACGCATGCCTTGAAAACCATTGTCGGCAGCTGCGCCTGTCAGCAGCGTTAGGACTTGCGCCATGACACCCGTAACCCCTTCATTTTCTGGCGCAGGCATGTACACGGCAATATTGCCGCGTTCAGCAGGACCCTCCGGATAGAGTGCTGCCAGCGCCGCGCGGCCGATCAAAAATGCACCGGCAACGGTCGGACAGGAATGCCCAGCCAGCCGTACAGCATCCAAGTAATGATAATCGAATCTGCCATCACGGGCGGCACCCAACATATTTGCAAACGGATCATGGGTCGGTATGACGGGAGCTTGCTCATAAAAATCAGGAAAATTCACGATAATCACCTCTCGGGATGGTTGATTGAATGGGGCATAACCGTTGATGCGATGCATGGATGCAGCTGCAGCTGAGGAAAAAACACACGCTCTTCATAGCGCACATGAGCCGCGACAAGATCGGCAAATCGGCGCAGGCGCTCAGTTGGCTCAAGTGCACAGTGTCCGCTGGCAAGCGCGCGCAGCTCCGCATGCTCGGCTAAAATACGCGCAACCGATTCCCTGTCCAGGGTTTCCAATGCAAGCTGGATCAATTGCTCTTCCTGCTCAAAGTGCGCAGCCAATAAATTGTGCCAATGCGCCTCGATGCACGCTATCGCCGCCAAGCAAGCGGCAGGGTCGTTGTCATCAGCCGCCTTGCGAGCAGCGCGTGCCATCACCAACGATGTATGATGTTCTCTCGACAATGGAAGCAAAGCACCCGTTCTAGGCATAAAATTTTTATAAGAAAAGATGTTAAAAACACAATCACTTAAACCTGCTCCTGAGCACTGCCATTTACTCAGGATTGAATTGAATAGCCTTTAGCAGAGGCTGTTAAGACATGTTTCCGAGGCGCCGATGCCCAGCAAAAACAGACAAGAAAGCGCATTTTATGCATTACCAATAAACATTCTAAATCTGTTTTTAACGCCGCAGCGGCAACGTAGATAGTTTCTCAACAACCTGCCAGACAGTAAATATCCGATTTTTCTGGCAACTTCTCAGCTCATTCTGCTGAATCCGCATAATGTTTTCAACCCCAAAATCAAAATGGTTGGCTGATGTTGGTAAGACTCCTGCACAACCTCCCCTGCCAGTGCAATAACCAACTAAAATAGAGAGATCTCTTAAAAAGATTATCCAGTCGTTCTGCCAAGAATTCATTAATGCCTTGCAGCTTGACTATAAACGATGCTTTCTCATCTGCGCACTATTTTCCGTGAACCGGATCAAGGTTGATTATTTGCTTTGCCATAGCTCCAATACAATATAAATCCAGTAAATAGCATTCCGCCAAACATATTACCTGTAATCACCGGCAATCCATTCCATAACCACCAGTCAGCCAACGTAATATTTGCTCCCAGCATCATACCAGCGGGAATCACAAACATATTAACGATGGCGTGTTCATAACCCAAACCAAAAAAGGTCATGATCGGCAACCACATGGCAGCAATTTTTCCCGTCGTTGTGGTCGAAGTAAACGCCATGACCGCGCCCAGCGTCACCATCCAATTACACAGCAGTGCACTGGTAAAAGCGACGATGGTGCCATCCAGACCCAATCGGGCATAATCGAGCGTTTTAGCCTCGGCAATGGTGATGATTCGTTGCACAGCGGGAAGAGTTACTGGATCAATCGATCCCATTTTGGTTGCGACAATCACATATAAAAAAGCATACACGACACTGCCGATCAGGTTGCCAATCAATACCCAGGTCCAATTGACGATCAAGCGACTGAATGGAGTGCGTTTATCTTTGACGGCGATGGGAATGAGGGCGAAATTGCCAGTAACCAACTCCAAACCGAGCAGAATAATCATGACAAAACCGACTGGAAAAACTAACGCCCCAGCCATTCCCCAGCCCGTTTGCGTCGCCGCCAGAATGGCTAGCGTGGTGGCATAGCCCAGAAAAGCACCCGCCAGAAAACCACGCATCAGCAAATGTTTGACCGGCAAGCCTGCTTTCTTGGCACCCGCCAGCAACATATTTTCAACGATTTCTTCCGGTTTCACATACGCCATGCTCCCTACTCCTTATCAGCAATTTACTCATCAATGGTTTCAAAACCAAGGCATAGAATTCTAGCGCAGAATTAAGAGGAATTTACTTCAGGATAGAGTATCAGTACGGTTATTTGGTATTGGCTTCGGGCAAAAAGATTTGCAGCAAGTCATTGAGAAAGCGACGGCCCAGCACAGTAGGATTGGTATGCAGATTACTGCGCACGATCAGTAAGCGCTGCTCAGCTTCGTCCAAGGGGTTTTCGATGACACTGATAGGTAAGCCGGTGCGTTCCTGAAATAGGGATGTTTCAAATCCGCCCGTCAGTCTTAGCGCGTTCATCATGAACTCGAAGCCGCGATCCGCATGAGTCAGGGCATGTTGCGCTTGAATCAAGGATTCCGCTGCTTTGGCCTTGGCTAAATATTCCTTAGGTTGCTTATACCGCATCTGGCGCACAATCCTATCGGAAAAACTGATTTTGCTATGCGCACCCGCACCGATGCCGACATAATCACCAAACAACCAATAATTCATGTTATGGCGCGACTCCTTCCCTGCTTGCGCAAAGGCTGAAGTCTCATAATTGCGATACTGATAACCGGAGGTAATTTGTTCAATCATTTCCTGCATCGCCGCCGATTGCTCATCATCCGGAAGATTGGGTGGATAGCGATAAAACAGCGTATTCGGCTCTAGCGTCAAATGATAAGCTGACAGATGCGTAGCGCCCAATGAACAGGCGGTTGCAATATCAGCCTGTGCTTCTTGCAGTGTTTGTTCAGGTAACGCATACATCAGATCAAGATTGATATTGTCAAAATTCTTTTGGGCGATTTCCACCGCACGATAAGCCTCATGATCATCATGCACACGCCCTAATGCTTTTAGATGGCGCGCATTAAAACTCTGTATGCCGATGGATAAGCGGTTAATGCCGGCAGCGCGGAAATCAGCAAATTTTTGCGCTTCAAACGTTCCAGGATTGGCTTCCAGCGTAACTTCGGCAAAGTGCTCCAAAGGCAGTAGCGTTCTCACTGCTGTCAAGATGGTATCAATGCTTTTAGCACTGAACAAACTGGGAGTGCCTCCGCCAAAAAATACACTACTGAGCCGCCGCCCCCAAACATCCTGCAAAGCACCCTCAAGATCACGAATCAATGCGGCCACATACTCTTCTTCCGGTGCCTGGCCTCCCTCTGCACGAATTTCATGCGAATTGAAATCGCAATACGGGCACTTCTTCAAGCACCAGGGAATATGAATATAAAGACTCAGCGGAGGTAGCGTTTTGAGCCGGGGAAATTGCAAATCCTGCAGGAATGGCGATGAATTCATAACAGTCACAAGACAGTTTATCCAATCTTGCGCAAGGTCAATAAAGGTGGTGTAGATAACGCTGAGCGTGTGCCCAGAAGACCGGCTACTAATACACCAATCATACCGGCAACAAAACCGATCAGCCAGATCCAGGCATTAAAGGTGTAATCGAGGTGCAAGACATGATGTCCAATGACATAACCCAGCACGCTCGCCCCTGCCGCGGCAAACAATCCGGACAGTCCGCCCAGAATTGCAAATTCCGCTGCCCAGGCGCGCGACAATTGTTCTCGCTTAGCGCCCAGCGCTCTGAAGATGGCAGCTTCATGAATACGCTCGTCCTGCGTAGAAGCAATGGCGGCATACAACACGGCAAAACCAGCCAGCAAAGTAAACAAAAAAACAAATTCAATGGCCCGTGAAACCTGTTGGATCATTTGTTGCACTTGGTTGATGACTACCGCCACATCGACCACCAGAATATTGGGAAATTCCCTGACCAGCGCATGAATCATAGCGCTTCCCGAAGGCGGCACATAAAAACTGGTAATGTAGCTGACCGGGTAATTCTCCAGTAATCCAGGAGGCGCCACTACAAAGAAATTGACTCGAAAATTATCCCAATCGACTTCCCTCAAATTGCTGATTTTGGCGGAAAAATGACTTCCACCAATATCATAGGTCAGTTCATCTCCGAGTTTAAGGCCCAAGGTTTTGGCAATGCCTTTCTCGAGTGATATTACGGATTCAGTTGTTTTCTCATCCCACCAGTTTCCTTGAACAACTTGATTATCCAGTGCCAACTGATCGGCCCACGACAAATTAAATTCGCGCCGGATATGCCTTGCCGCATGTGGATCATCCGCATAATCTTCCGCAGATACAGGCTTGCCATTAACTTTAATCAAGCGCCCTCTAACCATGGGAAACAGTGGCGGTTGCTCCATTGCGTGTTGCTGGAAAAATTTCTCCAGCGCATCGAGCTGATCTGATTGAATGTTGACCAGAAAATGATTGGGTGCATCTGGTGGCAAACTGGCATGCCAATCCTTGATCAAATCATCCTGAATCAAGGTCAACACCAATAATGCCATCAAGCCCAAACCTAATGCCACGGCCTGCAAAACACTGGAAACAGCGCGACGGTGAATACTGGCCAGGCCATAGCGCCACGCTCCACCGGCTTGATGACGCAAACCAGCTAACCCTTTAATCAGTAACCAGCCCAAGCTACCAAAAATAGCAATTGCGGATATAAAGCCAGCCACGATATACAGGCCCAGTTTCAGATCCTCTGCTTTCCAGATGAATAACAGCGACAGCGCTGTCAATCCCAACAAATAACCTGTCAGGCTGTGCGCATTGGATAAACCGATATCTCTGCGCAATACGCGCAAAGCCGGAACGCTGCGTAAATTCAAGATCGGCGGTAAAGCAAAACCTAATAATAAAACCAATCCAACCAGCATCCCTTGAATCGCTGGCAGCCAACTGGGCCAAGGCAAAGCGGTTTCAACCAATCCGGTCAGCCAATGCGCCAGAATTTCCTGCGATGCAAAGCCAATCAGGCATCCGGTACAGCTGGCGATGAGCCCTAACGCTATAAAATAATACAGATACAGATAAAATAACTGCTGCTGGCTGGCTCCCAAACTGCGCATCACCGCACAGCCATCCAGATGACGCTGCGTAAAACGCCGCACTGCCAAGGCAATCGCCGCCGCTGCCAAAACCACGCTGGCCAGGGCAGCCAGACTTAGAAATTTTTCGGCTCGTTCCAGCGCAGCTCTGATTTCAGGGCGCGCGTCTCGTATCCCTTCGATTCTCTCCGCTTTGGACAGTTGAGGCTCGGCCCAATCGCGAAATTGTTGCACTTGGTTGACATCACCGGCGATCATCAGATTATAGGAAATGCGACTGCCCTGCTGTATTAAACCTGTCTCAGGCAGATCAATCGCGTTAATCATGACGCGTGGGCCCATATTAATGAATCCTACGGAATGATCAGGTTCACGCATGATGAGCTCGGTCACAATCAATTGCATGGCTCCCACATCCACTGGGTCTCCAGGTTTCAGATCAAGTCGCGTCAAGAGCTTTTCATCCACCCAAATGGTACCTGGTTGTGGAATCCTATTCAGCGCTTGCATTTTCGATTGCAATCCCTGCGCTTGGGAAGATTTTCCAGCAAGATCCACGCGCCCTCGCAGTGGATAGCCTTCAGTCACTGCCTTAATCTCAGCAAGCAGATTATCCTCACCACTGGAAATCATGCTGGGAAACTTGGTTACAGTTGAAACAGACAATCCCAACCGCTCAGCTTCATGCGCATACTGCTCTGGGACTGGATGGCTGGAAATAACCAGCAAATCCGCGCCCAACAGTTGATTGCTTTCGCGCGACAGCGCCATTTCCACCCGGTCAGCAAAAAAACCTACTGTGGTCATCCCGCTGATTGCAATCACTAGCGCCAATGCCAAAACATTTAACTCGCCTGCGCGCCAATCTCGACGAAGCATGCGGAAAGAAAGCTTGAAATGATTCATGGAAACAAACGATACCCTGCTGAAAATATTAGAAGCGAACCAAGACTGCTGTAATCTGGTACTCAATTTGGAGTCCAAGGTTAGGGGTTATTGAACAAGTTTGCCATCCGCCAAGCGGATTTGACGTGAACAACGTTGCGAAAGCGCTTCATCATGAGTGACTAAAACCAATGTTGTTCCATGTTCACGATTGAGTTCGAACATGAGTTCAATAATTTGTACACCGGTTGCAGAATCGAGATTTCCAGTCGGTTCATCAGCCAGCAATAATTTGGGATTGGTTGCAAAAGCACGTGCAATGGCTACGCGCTGTTGTTCGCCACCGGATAATTGTTTGGGATAATGATGCAAGCGCATCGCCAGCCCGACCCGATCCAACAACCTACGTGCAGTAGCTTCTGCATTACTGACAGCCGTAAGTTCGAGTGGCAGCATTACGTTCTCTAGCGCCGTCAGCGCTGGCAACAATTGAAACGACTGGAACACAAACCCCAGAACCTTACCGCGCAAAGCAGCTCGACTGTCTTCATCCAAGGTAAAAATATCAATATTATCGAGATGAACTTTACCCGAAGTCGGCAGATCCAATCCTGCAAGCAAACCTAATAAAGTTGATTTACCCGAACCTGATGCTCCTATAATCGCGACCGCTTCACCGGCATTTACTTGCAAATCAATATGCTGCAATATAGTCAGTTGCTTATCACCCGTATTGACTTGCTTGGTCAGTGCACTAGTCCAGAGCATGGGTTGTTTAACTAGATTATCTAACATGAAAAATTCCCTAATTATTCTAACTTTATTTTTTATTTTTACTGCAACAGCCTCAGCGGCATCGCCCAAAACAGTGATGGTTTTTGGCGATAGCTTATCTGCAAACTATGGCATACCCACGGAAGCTGGTTGGGTCGCGTTACTTACACAACGATTACAATCCAAATTTGCTAATTATCAAATTATCAATGCAAGTATCAGTGGTGAAACAACGCTTGGGGGACGCAATCGGATTGAACAAGCGCTTGAAAAACATCATCCTGAGATCGTTATTCTTGAGCTTGGCGCAAATGATGGTTTGCGCGGTGCTTCTATAAAATCCATTTACGAGAATTTGGAGGCTATCATTAAAAAATGTCAACAAAATAATGTGTTAGTTTTACTTGCTGGCATGCAATTACCTCCCAACTATGGCATCACTTATATACAAAAGTTCCAAGCTATTTTTCCACGCTTAGCCGAAAATTATCAAATCAAATTGATACCGTTTTTACTGGCTGGTTTTGGTGAGAAACACGATTTCTTTCAGGCTGACGGAATTCATCCCAGCGAAGTTGCACAAGAAAAAATCGCAGACAATGTATGGGAAGTTTTACAAACCATGGTTAAAAAAGAGCAAGTTGGCCATTCATCTCAAATGCTTAATCGCGCGGCATTATAGCACTCCGAGTCATTAAATGAAGGTCGATAAATTATCCATCCGATAATTTATCCAATGCACCCATAAATTGCTGCAGATCTTTAGCAAGAGGTGACTGCAGCGTCATTCGCTGTCCGGAAACAGGATGTGTAATCTGCATGGTATGTGCATGCAAAAACATTCGCGCCAAATGGGTTGCACTATTCACTCTTGCCAATTGTTTATTCATCTCGAAATGGCCATATTTATCATCGCCAATGATGGGATACCCCAGATGAGCCAGATGAACACGGATTTGGTGGGTACGGCCGGTTTTTAATTCCGCATCTAGCAAACTGAAATTTTTCCAGGATCTTTGTAGTTTAAAGATAGTATGGGCCAACATTGATTTGTTATCTTTGTGCTCGTCTGTCGATATCGCTACACGACGCTCTCCCGATGCAGTGACATACTTATTCAATGCCAGCTTGACATGCTGCTTGGCATTCCGCCATTCACCTTTCACCATCACTAAATAATGCTTTTCCGTTAGGCCTTCACGAATTTGTCGGTGTAATTCAACCAGTGCATTACGTTTCTTCGCCAGCAACAATACCCCAGATGTTTCTCTGTCAAGGCGATGCACTAGCTCAAGGAATTTCCATGACGGATTTTGTGCTCGCAATTGTTCAATGACACCAAAACTGATGCCGCTTCCTCCATGGACTGCCATACCGCCTGGCTTATCAATGACAAGTAGCGCCTCATCTTCAAACAATTTATCGAAACTAAAGAAGCTTGCTGGAGTAATCGGACTGTGATGGGAAGAATTTTTCTCAGTTATTTTAATCGGCGGGATACGAACGATATCACCTAACTGCAAACGATAGCTAGCATTAATGCGTTTCCCATTCACCCGCACCTGACCACTTCTCAATAACTGATATATATGGCTTTTGGGTACATTTCTAAAACGCTTAAATAAAAAATTATCAATTCGTTGATCGTTTTCTTCTTCTTCGATGCGTTGTTTCTCTACTGATATAATAGGACAGTCCTTTCATGCACATGAATATTACTGAGTGTGCCTTTATTCGTCGAAACGAGGTACAAATTTCCACAAATTAAATAGCGCTATACACTTTTGTTGAAATCATTACTGTAAAATTTTATCTAATGTAATAAATATGGCACATCCTAGTTATAATATTCATATATTATTAATAAATAAACTTAAAAAATTCACCAATAAAAATTGACTTAACACAAAGTTCTATTTGGAACTTTATGTAAAATCTGTTACCTTAAATGAGCTTTTTTAAAAAGTAGCGGGATAAAATTGAAACATTTTTTATATTAACCCAATATGACAAGAAAGCCGTCTAAAATGAATAAATCAATATACTCAATAAAAAGAAATATATAATTGATAAATAAACACTATAATAAAATATTCATAACAAAACCTCGTCATTACAACTACGTTTACCAGAAAAAGCTATCCGACCCAAGTGTGGATAGTGTACCCATAAATAGAACACGTAAGGTTTGTAAATGAAACGAATGTTATTTAATGCGACACAACCGGAAGAGTTGCGAGTCGCGATTGTTAATGGTCAAACATTGATTGATCTTGACATAGAATCTGTCAGCAAGGAACAACGTAAAAGTAATATCTACAAAGCCATTATCACTCGAATAGAGCCTAGTCTGGAAGCAGCATTTGTCGACTATGGCTGTGAACGCCATGGTTTCTTGCCATTCAAAGAAATATCATCATCATGTTTTGGTGAAAACTCCAATTCTGCCAACAATCGCATTCAAGATCTTTTACATGAAGGTCAAGAATTAATTGTTCAAGTTGATAAGGATGAACGTGGCACAAAAGGTGCGGCATTAACGACTTATATTTCCCTAGCCGGCCGGTATTTAGTATTAATACCCAACAATCCCAACAGTGGTGGTGTATCTCGGCGGATAACCGGTGAAGAGCGTAATGATTTACGTGAAGTGATTGCAAAGCTTGAGATACCAACGGGCATGAGCATTATTGCCAGAACAGCCGGCATTGGTCGCAGCACGGAAGAGCTGCAATGGGATTTGAATTATTTGACACAACTTTGGTATGCCATTGAAGAAGCAGCCAATAATCAGGACGGTGTTTTTTTAATTTACCAAGAAAGTAGCTTGGTTATTCGCGCTATTCGCGATTACTTTAATCAAGAAATTGGCGAAATTTTGATTGACAGCCGTGACATCTATGAACAAGCCAGTCAGTTTATGGCTCATGTCATGCCCGCAAACGTTGATCGCCTCAAATTTTATCACGATGACGTCCCTCTGTTTTCACGCTTCCAAATTGAACATCAGATTGAAACCGCCTATTCAAGGCAAGTTTCACTTCCATCAGGTGGTTCAATCGTCATTGATCATACTGAAGCCCTGTTATCCGTTGATGTCAACTCAGCTCGCGCCATTCGCGGATTAGATATTGAGCATACCGCACTCAATACCAATCTTGAGGCAGCCGATGAAATCGCACGTCAACTGAGATTACGTGACTTAGGTGGATTGATCGTCATTGATTTTATAGATATGGACGTACAACGCAATCAAAGAGAAGTTGAGGCTAGATTGCATGAAGCGTTAAGACAAGATCGCGCACGAATTCAGGTTGGAAAAATTTCCCGGTTTGGTCTGCTGGAACTATCACGCCAACGCTTACGGCCTTCTTTGAGTGAAGGTAACTATATCTCATGCACACGCTGCCATGGCACAGGTTTCATCCGAGGAACAGATTCTTCGGCACTGCATGTGCTAAGAATCATCCAGGAAGAAGCCATGAAAGAAAACACCAGCGCATTGCATGTGCAACTTCCGGTTGATGTGGCTACTTACTTGCTCAACGAAAAGCGCGCAGAAATCTATGATATCGAAGTTAGGCAAAGAATTAATATCATTCTGGTACCTAATATCCACATAGAAACACCCAATTACAGCATCACACGGTTGCGTCATGAAGACATCAAAGCGAATGAAACCGTTGCCAGCTATAAAATGGTCGAAAGAAACACAGAAGAAAGCAATCCAATAGCTTTCGAGCAAAAAAACAAACCTGCTCGCCCTCAAGCTGCTGTTCAAGGCATAACACCGACAAAACCTGCTCCTATTCGTGAAGATAAATCACGAGATTCATCGCTTCTGGATAAATTTTTCAGTTGGTTTAAGCCTGCAAACACAGAAGAAGCAAAACCCGACACCGGCATTAAACAACTAACGGACAAAAACAAAGCTACGCAGGATCGCGGAAAATTGCGCAGCCGTCGCGGACGCAACAACAGGAATGAACGCAATAAAGATAATCTTGCTGCTCAGAAGGAAGCAGCACAAAACGATACCGTTGATACCAGCATGAGTACTAATGCACTCAGCATTGACACAGATCAATCTCCTCAGCATGCAACAACGACAGAGCGCAAAACCGGTAAAAACAGATCTATCCAGCAAGCAGATTCGAATCTAACTGAGAAAACGCAAACCGAAGACTTATCGCCAGTTGAAAAAGAAGATGCTGAGAGCGCTTCGCCCAAGTCAGATAATCGCAGACGCCTGCGGCGTCATCGCGGCAATAAAAATCGTGATCAATCCACTCGCGACAAAGGCGCTGCTGAAAATCAGGAGATGGCCACGATCACTGAAGAATCGCTCAGCAGCATTGCTCAACGTGATGATTATTCAGTCAGTATTGAAGAATCACCACCGATTGGCGCGACAAGAATAGAAGAGCATACCGAATCCATTTTGGTCGATGAAAATCCGGCAACCGTTACCCCTAGACGGCACTCAGTCAAAAAAGCCACCTCGGGTACCACCACAGATAATCCTCCGCTGACTGCCCATAGTGATCAACCAGCCACCATCACTGTCGTCGCTGCGCCTCAGGTTGCTGAAACCACTCCTATTAAGGAATTACCTGATTTCAAGAAAAGCGGTCTCGTAATGATAGAAACCCCGCCTGAAAAAGTTGAAATGGTTATGGAAGACATTATCGTTCCTAAACGACCCAGAAGAAAAACCAAGGAAATTGTCGCGACTGAAACCGAGCCCTTAATGCAAGTTGAAACTCGCGAATAATCAGCTATTCACTAAAATATTCGCTTTCCACAAATCAAGCAGGCACATTAATGTGCCTGCTCCCAGTTATTTCCAGCGCCAACCTCTATCAATAATGGTACATCCAGTTGCAATACTTGGCTCATATAACCCGGTAACGCGTTTTTCATTAACGCAATTTCATCGTCAGGCACTTCTAGCACCAATTCATCGTGCACCTGCATAATCAGCTTACTGCGTAATTTATCCTGTTGCAGCCAATTCTGCACAGCAATCATTGCCAGCTTAATGATATCGGCAGCAGTTCCCTGCATAGGTGCATTGATTGCCGCCCGCTCCGCTCCTTGTCGGCGATTTCCATTGGCATTATTAATCTCTGGCAACCATAATCTACGCCCCAGCACGGTTTCGACATATCCCGTTTGCTTGGCTTTTTCCCGAGTAAGCTGCATGTATCTTTCAACACCAGGATAGCGTGCAAAGTATCGCTCCATATAAGCGCGGGCAGCACTCCTTTCAATGCCCAATTGGGTAGCCAAGCCAAAATCCGACATACCGTAAATCAAACCAAAATTAATCACTTTGGCATATCTTCGCTGTTCCTGATCTACTTGATCCAGCGGAATTCCAAATACTTCCGCAGCAGTTGCCCTGTGAATATCTTCACCCGCCGCAAATGCTCTCAGCAGCCCCTCATCCTGGGAAATATGCGCCATGATGCGCAATTCTATTTGTGAATAATCTGCTGAAATAATCTGAAAACCCGGTGGCGCAATGAACGCTTCCCGGATTCGCCGCCCCTCGCTCGTTCGCACCGGAATATTCTGCAAATTCGGATCTGAGCTGGCCAGACGCCCGGTCACAGCAACTGCCTGTGAATAATTCGTATGCACTCGACCGGTATTTCGGTCCATCATTAAAGGTAGTTTGTCAGTGTAGGTCGATTTTAATTTGGCCAAGCTGCGATATTCGAGCAACAATTTGGGCAGCGGATAGTCCAGTGCAAGCTGTTGCAGCACATCCTCATCCGTAGAAGGAACACCTGTCGGGGTTTTCTTGATGATAGGCAGTTTGAGCTGGTTAAATAAGATTTCCTGTATTTGCTTAGGCGAATTTAAGTTAAAGGGTTGCCCCGCAATGACATAGGCCTGTTGCTCCAGTGCTTGTAATTTTCCTCCCAGTTCATGGCTCTGGTTTTGCAAAAGCTTATAATCCAGCAAAACGCCATTGCGCTCAATGACAAACAACACATCCAGGATAGGCATTTCTATCTCACGATAAATGTAATCCAGTCGATCATCATTCTTGATACTGGGATATAAGTGCTGATGCAAACGCAGTGTGATATCTGCATCCTCCGCTGCATATTGAGTGGCGGTATCAATGGCCACCTCATCAAAACCGATGCGATTCACCCCTTTTCCTGTCACTTCATCGTAACTGATGGTTTTAATATCCAGATGGCGCAATGCCATACTGTCCATGTTATGCGGGCGATGCGATTC
>JAGOKN010000090.1 GCA_017994575.1 Nitrosomonas sp. | reverse complement strand
GCGAATAACTGCATGAAAGATAATGTTAGCCAATGTAAACAATTGGTAAGAAATAACGCGGCATTATAATATTAGCAACTCTTAAATACCATCAATGACGAAATTTATTTTTCTAATTGTCATTAGATTTTTAATCATTGCATTAGTGCCATGGCGTAATAGGAATAATTGAAATGCTATTCTTAGGCGAGCCTTCAATAATTCTGTCACTATAAGTCAAGTAGACCAGAACATTCCGCTTGGCATCATAAAATCGCACAACCTGCAACGATTTAAACAAAAATGATGTGCTTTTTTTAAAGACTTCTTTTCCGTCCTCTTGACCATTCTTTATTTTCTCGGGTAAAGAAATCGTGCCAATTTGACGGCAAGCAATAGAAGCATCCGAAGTATCCTCAGCCACACCCACGGCACCACTGACCCCGCCTGTCTTTGCCCGACTCAAGTAGCAGGTTGCCCCAGAAATTTCAGGATCATCAAATGCCTCGATGACAATCTTGTCATTGGCTCCTAATATCTTAAATTTAGTGGAAACACTACCAATTTCTTCTGCCAGAAGTGTGCCTGGTACCGATAGAATCAGCATTAAGGCTGATATACATAATAGCGTCTTTTTTTTCATTTTTGCCTGAAGCTGCATTTGCTTTCTCCCAATCAATAAAAACAACCGGTTTTCGGTCAGCGTTGAAGTGTTTGTTCCGGTGACCTCATCGCGTCCTTCATAATTAATGCAAGTTTGACTCGATCCGAAATACGCAATTTACGAAAAATCTCTGTTAAATGCGCTTTTACTGTTCGTTCGGTAATCGCTAATTGCTGCGCAATCCGCTTGTTGCTCTCACCACGTCCAACCAAAGTAGCGATTTGATACTCTCGACGAGTAAGATTATCAAGCAACTCATTGATTGCTTTATCAATCCTGTCTTTCTCATGCGTCACCTTAACCAATTCATCCAGTATCTGATTAGTCAGTGTGCGACGAATCCATAGCTCACCTTGCAGAATGACATTAATAACACGTTTTATCTGCTCTGGTTGAATATTATTCTGACAACAGCCTTTAATACCCGCTTTGAATAGCTTCCATTCAATCTCATTAGGCAACTCAGGACTAAACACCACAATCTTGATTCCTGCTCTGAGATTGATTAATTCCAAAATTGATCGCTCACGCTCACTATTGAGATTCAACAATTCATAGTCCAGCAGAAGAATTTCAGGTTGTAGTTTGATTAATTTTTCGGTCAGTGATGCAAAATTATAAGCAAAATCGAATGGAGAAAAATCCATTATCCCCTGCTTCCAGCGAAAAAGTATGGCTTCGCTAGCACTAGCAAGAAGAATCAAAACCAGCCTCTATAAAATCATTGCGCGAAGCCGAGACTATTTGATGCATGATTTTACCTACCAACTTACGTGATACCCAAGCTTCGCCCCGATTGATTGCATCAATCACTTTAGAGAAATTGAGTGAATCCAAGTTATCTGTTACAAACCCGCGGGCTCCACAAGCCAATGTTTCCAGAAGATAATTTTCTTCCACAGCTTCATTGATGATGAGAATAGCCTGCGTGTCTGGACATTCATATCGCAATACAAACAACAAATCACAATATTCATCAATGGCTTGATTTGCATTAATCAATAAAATTTGGGGGCGCAGACGTTTGATTCTGGCGACAGCATTCTCAATCGCAGCTTCACTGTTGCGTAATGTCTGTCTACGTTCACGCACATGATCATAATTGGATGGAATATCAGCTAACAGCTCGACTTTAGTGTCATTATGCTGTAGAAAATTTCCCACTGATATCGGTTGATTTTGATTAATTTCAACGATTGCCACAGTGATAGGCTGCACGTTTTCCCCTTGTATTGGTATTGGTACCTTAACAGTACCCGTTTAATCTTTCCCGTTGTGAATCACTCATTGTGCAAAAGTGGTATCCATTGTTGGTGATTGCATACTTCTCTGCATAACGCTATAAGCGCGCATTATAGAATAATATTCGCCTGCAACAACGATGCCATTAAAGACGGCAATGATCTAATAGTCTTGATGCAGTATTCGCTTTAGCGAAATGAACTGGTAAATCTTTTAATGCACCGCCACCTCTTTTTTCCTCATCTTTACGATTACTGACCCATCACAAGCAAATCAGCAGTAATGCCATCAACAGGGCGACACTCCTTCTTGCAGCAAATTGCTTAAATGATCATCGATTGAAACTTCCTCGACTGTCTGTGACTTGATCCTTTCATCCCGTTGTAATTGTGCGATTAAATGAAGATTGTTGTTCAATTTTGGCTTTCATTATCAAGCGCAGTTTTTCTGCAATCCCCTTCTACTGCAGTCTAATATTTTTAATAACATCATTTTTTGACCCTAGTCGGCATGAAAGAAATGTTCAACGTCTGCCAATTCCCGCGTACGTTTCATGGGAGGTAGGCTTTGCCAGATTTGTTTTCCATAGGCTTTAGTGATCAACCGTGGATCACAAATCATCAATACCCCTCGATCAGCTTCATCACGAATCAAGCGACCGGCGCCTTGCTTTAAATTGATTACAGCACGAGGTAATTGATATTCTATAAAGGCATTGCGCCCCTCGCTATTAATTTTTTCTATGCGCGCGGATAGTACCGGATCATCGGGAGGGGCAAAAGGCAGTTTGTCGATAATAACCAACGATAACGCTTCGCCACGCACATCCACACCTTCCCAAAATGATTGGCTGCCGATAAGAATTGCATTGTTCAATTCACGAAAGCGTTCCAGCATATATGAACGCGACCCCTGTCCTTGCAGCAACAAGGGGAAATCCAGATTATCCATTGACAACAATAGTTCATAAACGCGCTGCATGGCACGCAAGCTGGTACATAAAAAGAACGCACGCCCCCGACTGGCCCGCAGAACCGGCAGTGCCGCTTGCACGACGTGATCAATATAAGTTTTATGATGTGGCTCGGGCATAGCAACCGGCACATACAATAGTGCCTGCTCCGCAAAATTAAAAGGACTCTCCCAACAAGCTGTTTGTGCGGTAGTTAGTCCCATTTCATCATTGTAATGAGTGAAATTCTTTTTAACTGATAATGTGGCGGAAGTAAAAATCCAGGCGCGTGGCGATGCAGCCATTTGTTTTTGGAAAATTTCCGCAATTGATAACGGCGTTGCGTTTAATTGCAATGCCTGATTATAAACCTCAATCCAACGCACATAGCCCTGTGTCTCAGTTTCATCACGCCAGCGTCTGATCAGTTGCAAGTGATTATCGGAACGCTGCCAGCAATTTTCCAATCCTTCCGATCGCTCCGCCTGGCTTTCCAGGACTTGGGTCAATATCATCAGTTTTTCTAATAAGTTATCCAGCGCAACACTAAACCCCGGGGTCTGCATAATCACTGCCAGTGCTAAGCGCGTATTCTCTTCTGCGATCGTTAAACGCAAATCACGCGCGGCTTTTTCCATGGCAGCAATGGCATTTGGCAATTCGATGAAATCCCCGGCAGCTTGGAGAGATTCCATTTTGGCATCGCGTGCCAGATCCAACATTTGGTTGGTACTGATCGACTCACCAAAAAACAGACTGGCGGTTTCTGGCAATTGATGGGCTTCATCAAAAATCACAGTATTGCAGGCAGGCAAGAGCTCCGACAAGCCTTCATCACGTAACATGACATCTGCAAAAAACAAATGATGATTCACCACCACGACATCAGCCTGCAAGGCTTGCTTACGTGCTTCCATCACAAAACATTTCTTGTAATCAGGACACTCGGAACCCAGGCAATTGTCACGCGTTGACGTGACCTGTTGCCAGATGGCAGCATTCTCTGGCACCTCGCTAAGTCCACTTTTATCACCCTCTTTACTGATGTGGGCATAACTCTCAATTTGTTGCAGATACTGGATTTCCTCACGATTGACAAAACTCATATGAGTATCTTGCAAACTTCTTTCCAGATGATAGTGACAGATATAGTTAGCACGGCCTTTTAATAACGCAATGGTCACCGGTACTTTCAGTGCCGCCCGCACATTGGGTATATCTCTTTTAAAGAGCTGATCTTGCAATGTTTTGGTGCCTGTGGAAATAATGACTTTGCCCCCTGCCAGTAATGCGGGCACTAAATAGGCTAATGTTTTGCCTGTTCCCGTGCCTGCTTCAGCGACTAAAATCTGATGCTTTGCGATGGTATCCGCAATCGCCTGGGCCATTTCCATTTGCTGAGAGCGCATGCGAAATCCCGTAATATGGCGAGAAAGAACACCATCAGATGAAAAAATTGATTTAATATCAAACATAAAATAGGAAAACCAGAAATTCTAAATCAGTGTATGCATTGCTTATTTCTTACGATTTCTGGAATAAATTAGGAGAGCATAGTTTCAACTATCGTATCATAGTAAAAGTAATGCTCTGAAGATTATGGAGTTGCTAACAGCATGTTCGATCTTCTTAATCGCACGCTTGTCCGTATTAAGTGTGCCACACGTTAATCGAATACCATAGAATGGTTATTGATCCATTTCAATCATTCATTTAGGTCAATTAACCTAATGTAAATACTATCACTGATGGATAACTTAATAAGAGAAATAGTACAATACCCTAATAATTTGAATAAAAATACCGACTCAACATCAGTATGATTCTATAATTTATCGATAAAGTAATCGCGGAGCACTTAACATTGAACCCATTGGATAGATATTATTTCTATGTATCTGCTTACTTTAAGGTAAATTTGATCGATACCGCCAGATTAATCAAATTGATTAATTTACATGCATGGAAATAAGATTCAGTGCGATTGTATCAACTTTCTATTCTTCTCAAGAATAACTCCATAATGAATATACAACTTATCCGAAATATATTCATTTCGGCTTCATTGGTTACTGTGCCATTGACTGGATTCGGTGATGAACTGCCCCTTCAATCGCAAAACGAACAAAAAACAATTATCAAACCACAGAAGAAACCGGTATTCATCGAAGCTGATCGTGTCACAGGGTATTACAAACAAGAAGTGGAAGCATCAGGAAATGCAGAATTGCGGCATGGCAATAATGTCCTGACTGCCGATCACATGAAATATTACCAAATGACAGAAGACACAGAAGTCACTGGAAACGTCAGCCTGGACAGACCTAAAGATACTTTGAAAGGAAAGGATCTTCATCTAAATCTGCAGACTGAAGAAGGCCATATGTCCGACCCCCGTTACTATATTAAAGATGGGAAAGGACGCGGTGCAGGCAGTACTTTATTATTTGAAGGTAAAGATAATTATCGGTTAAATGATGCCAATTACACTACTTGCCCTGAAGGTAATCACGATTGGTATATACGTGCAAAAGAATTGGAGATTGATAACAAAAAAGAAGTTGGCACAGCACGACATGTCAGCATTATGTTTAAAGACACGCCGATACTCTATTCACCTTGGCTAGATTTTTCATATAGTGGCAAACGTAAAACAGGCATGCTCACACCGCTATTGGGTTATAACGTAAAAACCGGGTTTGACATGGCCCTGCCGTTTTACTTAAATATCGCTCCCAATATTGATGCAACCATAGCGCCTCGCGTAATGACCATGCGTGGTTTTATGCTGAGTAATGAGCTGCGGTATATTGGAAATAACAATA
The DNA here is from genome assembly GCA_017994575.1 of Nitrosomonas sp. Classification (GTDB taxonomy): domain Bacteria; phylum Pseudomonadota; class Gammaproteobacteria; order Burkholderiales; family Nitrosomonadaceae; genus Nitrosomonas. The sequence continues at coordinate 6,067 of JAGOKN010000090.1, read as the reverse complement.
TGAACGGCCATTTGTTATTTGATATTCTTCCACAAGACATTAATACCAATCAAACCCGTTGGGGAATTTTGTATACGCATACACAGAGCATCGGTAAAGGTTGGCAGGGTTTTCTCAACTACAATCGGGTTTCTGATGATCTTTATTTTCGCCAGCTCACGCCCAATCTTGCCCAGATAAGCTTAACCAACCTGTCTCAACAAGCTGGCGTCACATACAACGGCAGATTAGGTACGAATGGTTCGTTAAGTTTCACCGGATTTGCGCAAACTTTTCAAACCATCCAGGATCCAAGTCGATTTGCTCGTATTGTTCCTCCGTATGAACGGCTACCTCATTTCTCCCTCAATGCAATCAAGCAAAATGTCGGCAGAATGGATTTTGAACTTAACAGTAGTTGGACAAATTTTTATCACCAGCCGACTCATATCGATGAAAAACAATTGGTCGATGGCAAACGCTTCGTTTTTTATCCCAATGTCAGTGTTCCGTTACGCAATGAATCTGGCTATATCACGCCAAAATTTGGATTGCATTACACGAACTACAGTCTGTCTGCAGCGCCCGAAGAAGCCAGACATAAAGGAGAAAATATTGATCGCGCGATCCCAATTTTCAGTGTCGACAGCGGTATTGCATTTGATCGCCAATTAGCACTCGGCGACAAGAAATTTATCCAAACCCTGGAACCGCGCTTGTTTTATGTTTACGCTCCCTATCGGAATCAAAGCTATCTACCCAATTTTGATTCTGCAGTCAATGATTTTAGTTTTGCACAGATGCTGACGGAAAATCGATTTAGCGGAAGTGATCGAATCAATGACTCCAATAGGGCTGTAGCTGCATTGACCTCACGATTTATCGAACAAGATACGGGTATCGAGCGTTTGCGACTGGCCGTAGGGCAATTAGTGAATTTCACTGATCCTAGAGTAGTGGTGCCAGGAATTATTGCCAATCTGCCCAATCCCCAGGTTACCAGTGGAAAATCCGACTTCATCGCAGCAATATCAGGACGATTGACACCCACGATCAGCACAGACACTAACATTCAGGTCGATGAATCCCATTTCCTAACTGAAAAGCTTCGCACAGGCATTAGCTACCAACCGGAACCAGGCAAGACGCTTAATGTTGGCTATCGTTATTCACGCGATATTCTAGAACAAATGGATACCTCAATTCAATGGCCAATTATTGGCAATTTACATGGCGTTGCGCGCGCTAATTATTCACTCACCGATGACAAAATCCTGGCAGGGTTGGCAGGTCTTGAGTATAACTCATGCTGTTGGGCGCTACGTGTTGTCATGCAACGACTAACAACCGCAACTAATACGACAACCTCGGCATTCTTTGTGCAACTAGAATTGAAGGGGTTAATGGGCATTGGCAATAACCCACTACAAGTACTACAACAAACTATCCCCGGATATACCAGCGTTCATTGAAAAACACTACTCTATGCCTATCAGAAACTATTCCTGCATTTTCATACTGCTGATCATACTAATACCTGCCCACGTCACAGCTCAAAACGCGGAATTTACTCCGATTGTTAAAGCAATTGATCATATCGTAGCAATCGTCAACGAAGACGCGATTACTCGAAAGGAACTGAATGAAGCCATTAAAACCGCTGTCGATCGATTCCAATTGCAAGGCATTCAATTGCCTGATCAGCAGACGATGGAAAATCAAGTACTGGAATCGATTGTCGCCAAACGAATTCAATTGCAGCATGCCAAGGAAGTCGGTTTATCGGTAAGTGAAAGCGAAATTGATGAAACCGTGCATCGTATCGCTGAAGACAATAAACTTTCTTTACAAGAATTTTCCTCCGTTCTCGAGAAGGATGGCATCAGCTTTAACAAGTTTCGCGACGAAATCCGCGAGGAAATGATTATGGCGCGACTCAAGGAACGAGAAGTAAAAAATCAGGTGAATGTAACCGAAGGAGAGGTGGATAATTTTCTTAAAACCCAGGAAACATCGGCTGTGGGTAATGATGAATATCAACTCGCTCATATTCTGATACTGGTCGCTGAAAATATGGATTCCGAGCAAATTCAGCAAAAAAATCAGCGCGCTGATTTGGCATTGACAAAGCTCAAACAAGGCATTGACTTTGCCCAAGTCGCTGCAGAATTTTCAGATGCTCCGGATGCCGCGAAAGGTGGAATCATTGATTGGCGCCCTATCAGCCAAATGGGACCAAAATTTGCAGAATTGCTGTCACCGCTTCAACCAGGTCAACTGACACCCGTTGTGCACAGCCCCTCTGGTTTCCATATTTTTAAGCTGCTGGGCAGACGTGCTCAGGAGGTACCTACAGTCATCATTGATCAAACACATGCTCGCCATATTCTGATTAAAATTAATGAATTGACTTCTGAGAATGATGCCAGACTCAAAATTAACCAGCTTAAAGAACGGCTTGATCGAGGAGAGAACTTCGAAGAAATTGCCAGATTATATTCTGAAGACACCAGCGCTGCATCAGGTGGTGATCTTGGCTGGCTTTCTCCCGGTGATACCGTCCCTGCTTTTGAGCAAACCATGAATAAATTATTACCAGGCCAAATTAGCGATCCCGTGCAATCTCAATTTGGATGGCATGTCATTCAAGTATTGGAACGTCGTTCGCAAGATATCAGTTTGGATCGGCGCAGACAAAAAGCTCGCCAAGCCATACGATCACGCAAGGCTGATGTGGTCATTCAGGAGTGGTTACGGCAATTGCGTGACCAAGCTTATGTCGAGCTTCGATTGGATGCCATCAATGACTAATTCGTTTATTCCAACACTGGCATTGACTGCAGGAGAACCCGCCGGAATTGGTCCTGATTTATGCATACAAATCGCGCAGCAACCCATCGCATGTAAGCTGGTGGCAATTGCTGACCGTGAGTTATTGCGTACGCGCGCGCATCAGTTGCAACTTCCTTTACAGCTTATCGAAATAAGTCCGTCAACCCCACCCAGCCAGCATATGCCGGGGAGTTTGCAGGTTCTGCATGTTCCTCTAACTGAGCCTGCTCAGCCCGGAATACTCAATCCAGCCAACGCGCATTATGTTCTGACCACACTTCAACGCGCGGTAGAATTGTGCAAAACAGGCCAATTTGATGGCATGGTCACAGCACCGGTGCATAAAGGGATAATCAATGACGCAGGCATTCCGTTTACCGGACATACCGAATATCTCGCGGAACTGACTAATAGCGCTGCTGTCATGATGCTGGTTGGTGGCAATATGCGTGTCACACTGGCAACTACCCATTTACCCCTCAAAGAGGTTGCAGCCGCCATTACAACTGACCTGATTGAGAGTAAGTTGCGTATCATTCACCACGACCTAATCAAGCGCTTTATGCTGAATAAGCCCCGCATTGTCGTCGCAGGACTCAATCCACATGCCGGAGAATCGGGGCATTTAGGGCGAGAAGAAATTGATGCCATTATTCCCGCGTTAGATAAACTAAGAGCTGAAGGAATGGATTTGAAAGGTCCGGTACCGGCAGATACTTTATTTAATCCCGCCTATCTCAATCAGTATGATTGTATTTTCACTATATACCACGATCAAGGATTACCGGTACTGAAGCATGCCAGTTTTGGTGAAGGCGTAAATGTCACCTTGGGATTACCCATTATTCGCACTTCAGTCGATCATGGTACCGCACTGGAATTAGCTGCTACTGGTCAAGCGTATTCAGGCAGTTTACTGACTGCTATAGAAATGGCTGCACAACTTGCCCGCAATCAAGCACAATCACTTAATCATGCATCATAATCCTCGCAAGCGTTTTGGCCAGAATTTTCTGATTGATCGGCAGATTATTGCAGATATTATCGATGTGATTTATCCACGGAAAGATGACCGTATCATAGAAATAGGCCCGGGGCTCGGCGCCTTAACCAGACCCCTGCTGCAAATAGTTGATCGCTTGGATGTTGTGGAGATTGATCGTGATATCGTAGATAAATTGGATAAAGAATTTTCCAAGGAAAAATTAACGATTCATTCCACAGATGCCCTGAAATTCGATTTTTCTGTTTTAGGAGAACAGCAGCGTATTGTCGGTAATCTGCCTTATAATATTTCGACACCATTACTATTTCATCTGAGCCAGTTTTCAAAGCATATTTTGGATATGCATTTTATGCTGCAAAAAGAAGTCGTAGAGCGGATGGTTGGTACGCCTTCGACATCCGACTATGGACGCCTCTCAGTGATGCTACAGTACCGCTTTGATATGGAATCTGTTTTTAGTGTTCCAGCAGAATCATTCCGTCCCATTCCCAAAGTTGAATCCGCCATAGTTCGCATGACTCCGCGCGACGAATCATCACGAGATGCCAAAGATGAAACATTATTTTCACAAATTGTTTCGTCAGCATTCTCACAACGCCGAAAAACATTACGCAATACGCTGCATAGTTATCTGGCATTGAGTGACTTTAACTCGCTTGATATTGACCCAGGATTGCGGGCTGAAAACTTATCTGTAGCACAATTTGTTGCCATTTCGAATTTTCTAACGCTTTCAATTAAACATAAAGCTACCTAATAATTCTTCAAGTTATCGGGTTTGTATTAATGGAATCTGGTTTTCTTTTAAAGAACCGGGTAAAATTACGGACCTTTTTCTATTTCCAAATTTGTGGATCGATAATCCGTGGCATTCTACGTACAAAAATATGGCGGCACATCGGTTGGAAGTACTGAACGAATAAAAAATGTTGCTCGACGAGTAGCTAAATTTCATTCGCAAGGACACCAAATTGTAGTAGTTGTTTCAGCTATGAGTGGCGAAACAAATCGACTAATTGCGTTGGCTCATGAAGTTCAGGAAAGCCCTGATTCGCGCGAACTGGATGTCATGATTTCCACTGGCGAGCAAGTTTCTATTGCATTACTGGCTATGGCATTGATGGAACTTAATGTCAAGGCTAAAAGCTACACAGGATCACAAGTTAGAATCTTGACCGATAGTACCTATACAAAAGCCCGCATATTAAGTATTGATGAAGCAAGAATTCGCTCGGATCTCGATGCGGGCTATGTCGTCGTTGTAGCAGGATTTCAAGGAGTTGATGAGAAAGGTAGTATTACTACGCTTGGTCGTGGAGGATCAGATACCACCGGCGTTGCTCTGGCAGCAGCCTTGAAAGCTGATGAATGTCAAATCTACACAGATGTTGATGGAATTTATACAACAGATCCTCGTGTAGTGGCTGAAGCGAGAAGATTAAATACTATAACTTTTGAAGAAATGCTTGAAATGGCAAGTCTTGGCTCCAAAGTATTGCAGCTTAGATCTGTTGAGTTTGCAGGAAAATATAAAGTTAAGCTGAGAGTATTATCCAGCTTTGAAGATGAAGGGCAAGGCACCTTGATTACTTTTGAGGAAGATGAAAATATGGAACAAGCAGTTATTTCAGGTATCGCATTTAATCGTGATGAAGCGAAAATTACTGTTCTAGGTGTTCCAGATCATCCCGGTATCGCTTATCAGATCTTGGGACCCGTTGCTGATGCAAATATTGATGTTGATATGATTATTCAGAATGTTGGACATGATGGTCTGACAGATTTCTCATTTACCGTTCATCGCAATGAATTTAAAAACACGATGAATATCCTCAAAGAGAAAATTCAACCACATATTGGTGCACGCGATGTACTCGGAGGTGATAGAATCGCAAAAGTTTCTGTGGTGGGTGTTGGTATGAGATCGCATGCTGGTATTGCGAGTAAAATGTTCCGGGTATTAGCAGAAGAAGGCATTAACATACAGATGATAGCCACCTCTGAAATAAAAGTATCAGTTGTTGTAGATGAAAAATACATGGAATTAGCTGTTAGAGTACTACATAAAGCCTTTGATTTAGAGCAAGCACTCTAATTTTAAAAAATTACATGATAATACTAAGATAATTTAATAATTATCTTTTCGTACTAAAAACGGAGAGATGGCCGAGTGGTCGAAGGCGCTCCCCTGCTAAGGGAGTATAGGCACAAAAAGCTTATCGAGGGTTCGAATCCCTCTCTCTCCGCCAA
>JAGOKN010000089.1 GCA_017994575.1 Nitrosomonas sp. | reverse complement strand
TGGCACTGGTCATGCTGGCAACACTCTTTCTGGTCAAGCAAAAGATACTGGGACGCCACCAATGGCCAATGCTATCCATCAATGATCTGGTGACAGCATTAGCGCACATGCTGCCTCGAAGGCAGCTTACCGCTGAGGAACTGGCTGAGATTATTCATAAGCGGCATCAGAGGAGACTTAGCGCCAAACAGTCTTCCGTCCGACGGAAAGTGGCTTTGGAGTAATCTGACAAAGTAGAATTAGGCCATGACGGCAAGCTCTATGCGGCAATGGCGAGCGGCAACATCACTCGCATGAATCCTGACGGTACCGTCCGGGAAGTGTTCATCAACAGTGGAGGGCGCGTACTGGGTTTTGATTTTGACGCAGCGGGTAACCTGATTGCAGCCGATGCAGTCAAGGGCTTGCTGTCGGTTGGATCGGATCGCACCATCAAGGTTTTAGCAGACCGAGTGCATGGTGATCCTATCCGTTACGCCAATGCCATAGTGGTGGCAGAAAATGGCAAAATTTACTTCACCGATGCTTCGACACGCTTTGCGCCCGCAAACTGGAAGGGTACTTTCGAAGCCAGCATTTTGGATATCCTGGAACAATCGTCCACCGGACGCATTCTTGAATATGACCCCGAGCACAAAACCACACGCATCATCGCAAAAGGATTGAGTTTTGCCAACGGAATTGCACTATCCAGTGATGAAAAAGCGCTGTTTGTCTGCGAAACCGGCAAATTCCGTGTGTGGAAAATACAAGTGACCGCAGACGAGCTTGATGTCACCCAAAATTCACCACACGCCAGCGTGTTACTCGATAATCTGCCTGGCTACCCTGATAACCTGATGCGCGGACTCAATGGCAAAATCTGGCTGGGCTTCGTCAAACCGCGCAATCCGGTTATTGATGCCATGAGTGATAAACTGTTCCTGCGCAAGGTCACATTGCGACTGCCACGCGCATTGTGGCCTGTACCCAAAGCTTATGGCCACGTCATGGCATTCACTGAAAATGGGCAAGTGGTCGCCGATCTGCAAGATCCGACGGGAGATTATCCGGAAACCACTGCGATCACAGAAACCCGTGAGCGACTTTATGTGCAAAGCCTGCACGCAAAAGGGTTGGGCTGGTTGCCGCGCTGAACGAATGAATTTGGAATCAGCGATGCAAAACGTAATGCCGATATTCGCAATTCCCTACGTGAATATCCCTGAGCTGAGCATCTGCGACACCCCCTTCAAAATAGGCAATAAATACCCGCAGAGTTTCTTCATGGGCAACCACCAGCAGGGCTTTATCCTTTTGCACCTTTAACCAATCGATAAAACGCAGCACACGCTGTTTGTGATCCAATAATGACTCACCACCATTCACGCGTGCATTGAGAGGGTCATGCCCTATCGCTGCAAAATAATCCGATACCGACTTGCCATCAAATCCCGAGCGAATATCCGTCAGATCCGCATGCACCTCAATCGGGATGGAGTGATACTGATTGACGATCTGCGCTGTTTGGTACGTGCGTGGCAGAGGGGAAACCAGGATGCGTTCAAAGTCCACATCGCGCAGTTCGCGTGCTGCCGACTGCGCCTGTGCGATGCCGGTTTCGGTTAAATACACGTCCTGGCAGGGGTCGTCGTTGCACAGCCCCAGATCGTTATAGTTGGTGCGCCCATGACGCATGACATAGATGTTCATGTTTTAAGTTCAACAGAATTTAAGAAGTTTAGTTGCATTGCAGCATGCGATTCCTTGGCCGGTTGAATGACGGCCAATAAGCTGCCCATTTCCGCTGAATTGTGAGTTTATTGGTAATTCGTTAAAACATTACTCACACTCTAATTGACAAATAACATTCTTAATAGTACATTAAACAATGCGATTAAACATACGACTAAAATGATTACAGCCAACGATCTAAAAACCAAAGGAATTGCCTGCCTGGAAGAAAGTCTGGCGGACAAAACGGAAGACATTATCACAGTGCGGGGAAAAGAATGTTTTGTGGTGATGAAAATCGAGCAATATCATTATCTACGTGAGATGGAATTGGAAGCCGCACTGTATGAAGCAAGACAAGACATAGCATCCGGCCAATTCAGCAAGGATAATATCGATCAACACGTCGATGACCTGTTTTCCAAATGAGCTATACGCTCATTTTTACCGGCAGCTATATAAAACGCGCCAGGCGCTTTGCGCAAAAACACCCGGAGTTAAAAGAACAGTACCGCAAAACTTTGGAACTGCTGACATATAACCCTTTCCATCCTTCCCTGAGAATTCATCCACTCCAGGGCAAATTAGCAGCGCTGCATTCGGTATCGATTAATCTCAGTTACCGCATTACTCTTGAAATACTGATTACTGAAAAAGAAATCATTCTGGTTAATGTGGGGAGTCATGAGGATGTGTATCAGGCGGGGTAGTAATCCTGCATTGCATGCAACATCAAATCGTCAATCTGGTCTTCAATCTGCAAGAATTCGGCGAATGAAATCTCGCCGCCTTTGATGGTCAGATCGATATCGGAGCCTGGACGGTAATTTCCTTTGGCGCGTGAACCGTAAATCAAAACCGGATCGATGGCGGCAGGCTGCGCAAAAACGCTGCTGCCAGCGGATATCGGGGTTGTTCATTTGAGGTTTATAGGTTGATTGAGAAAAATCCAGCAATCTGCCTGACTGAAGCGAGAAAAAGAATTCTTGGTTTAGTCCTGACACAATTTTGCAGATCGCGGCTTCGCGTGATCTAACCTTATTCGTTAGATCTATTTTGCCTCATTGATATTTGCTTCAAATAAGCCGCTTGCATTTGATAAACACCGAATTTTGTACTTCAGTTCCAGATTAAAACTATTTTTAGCTGTAAATGAAGAGATAACCGTTGTATTTCCATTTGGATGTTCTGTAACAGCTAAATCCATGAATCTTGAGAAATCTACTGTACTTGGATGAGTTGCATTATTTTTTGCGTATTCTTCGCATTTTTGTATGGCTTTGTTTTTGTCTATATTTTTTGCAGCAGATAAAACTCGTCCTTTTTCAATTTCAGATTTTGAAAAGAAAGCATTAAATGTATTTGCGCCTTCGCCGCAAGTTACATAGAAAACTGGGTCAGAAGCAGTACCTTTACTTGATGATAAATAAGCTGATGATGGGTCTATTTTTTTACAATTAGCATTCTCTTTATGGACTTTGTTAACACCTGCAATAATTACCTTTTTATACGGAGTTGTTTTTTTGTCCCAGACAAAGTCTGCCTCGACAAATTCTTCTTTGCCAGCGGCATTCTTTGTTTGGCTTCGTAGCACCTTGCTTGGAACCCAGCCTATATGTGAATCTTTTAACCATTCTGGGTCAGTAACACCAACCTTAGACCAACCTGATTCACTACATTCTTCTTTCACTGTTATTGAATTGTCTATAGTTAAGTACTGCGTTGAACCTAGCACAGCCGTTGCTTTTTCATTCACCAGTTTCTTTCCGCTACCGCCTGGCGCCGACATTATATTAATACCCGAGCCATTAACCTTATATATTTGGCCTGTTTTTTTGCTCTGCGGCCCACAACTCTGCACACCTGAAAATGCCACGTTACTCAAAATTAAAGATGCACATGCAAACAAAGCCAACATTAAGCGCTTAAAATTCATACTACTCTCCTTTGTGTAGAGGCCTAACTAAAATTAGGCAGACTGTGAAAGCGGCAAAACATCGGCATAAAACCATCCATATACAAATCATTCATAATAATCAATTTATTAAAGCCAATTCTTTTTTTATTACAATCTGAATTTTTTCAGATCATTTTTACGCAAGTGCGATTGGTATGCCGCTTTCATCGTCAAATCCTACCCCGGCTTCCCATCCACCCTGGCGCGCCAGTAAATCGGCGCGAACTTGACCGCCCATAGCGCAAAACAAGCCAGCCAGACGACTGCCGCAGCGACATAGAACATCGGCGCGATCGCCGGTACGATATCGGCCAGAATTCTGAGCACAGCCGCTGACTGGAAGCCTAAAAACAGCAACCAGGTCGTGTGATCCAATTCCAGCGGACGCCCTGAGTGCCCGATAGTAACGCGTGATGCCATTGCCAGTACCATGCTGGCAAAGAAACCGATCGAGAGTGCATGCAATGGCGCCAAGCCGAATAGTAGGTTGCCGGACAGCATATAAACCAGGCTTTGCGCTCCATACATTGTCATGGATAGGCCCAGCCAGAGAAAGGAGAAATGCAATACCGCCAGCAAGCTGACACTAAAACTGCGCAAGAATCCCCAGCGGTAGGATAAATACAATGCACAAAGCGCCAATGGAAAATCAGCCATCCATTGATAAGCTGTCATTTCCAGCCATTGCAGGCCACCATGCGCAACAATGCACGCCAGCATCAGCCACAGCATCCAAAAAGGCCTGACCATGACGTAATTGTCCAGAACCCGGCTGGAGAAAAAGGGAATCATGCGATGCGAGACGGTTAGCACAATGGGTAATAGGAAGAACCAAATGCCCGCAGCGCGTGCAAAATTCAGCGCAATCGAATTCTCCGTCATCAACCATAACAAATAGGCCGCAACCCCCAGCCAACCCATGAAAAGCGCAATGCTGGTGACTTTTGCATGGCGTTTGTCCTGGTCCGGCGTATTCAGCAGTATGCGGAATAATACAAATACAGCAATACTCCAACCTGCCAGCATGATGGCTACACCAGCGGTGACGAGCGTCTTGTCAATACACAAGCCGGCATAAAACAGCGTTATGCCGATGGTCATCAGTAAACAGGTGGTCATGTACTCGCGCGGTTTTACTTTCTCACCATTCATCCAATTGGGATAAGTGGTAAATAAAAAGCCCAAAATAAAAAATGGGAAAAAACCATAGATCATCAGGAAAGCATGCGCCCAGGTGGGAGCAATGCTCCAGGTCGTCATTGATCCTGCAATGGCATAGCGCCCAGTCAGATCAAATACCCACCAAAGCAGTGTCAGCACGCCCTGCAGCGCACCGGCCAAAAATAAACTCCGGTGCGGAGCCGCCGACATATGATCCCAGACAGTCAATTGTGTGTTCATCCCGGTTCCTTATAAAACTATCCATTTATTCATCAATCAAACTATCCCTTTAATTATCCAACACTATCATTTCTCTTAACCCAGGTTATTTGTTATGATGCGTGTCCTGCTTTGCGCAAATAATTGTTTCATGCTCAACATAGATCTGCATTGTCATTCCACCATTTCTGATGGCCTGTTAACTCCCGCTAAATTGGTAGAACGTGCCGCTATGCGAGGCGTTGAAACATTGGCTCTGACCGACCACGATGATATTGCCGGGCTTGCTGAGGCACGCCAAATGGCCGAGGCAAAAAATATCACATTTATTAATGGCGTGGAAATATCCGTCAGTTGGCGCGGACGCACATTGCATATTGTGGGACTGGGTATTGATCCCGAGTATACGCCACTCGTTGCAGGCTTGGCTGCTATCCGTGCAGGCCGTTCGCAACGCGCAGAGAATATTGCCGCGGAATTGGCAAAAATTGGCATCCACGGCAGCCTGGAAGGCGCTTATTCCCATGTTGGCGAGCGACGCTTGATCGGACGCACGCATTTTGCGCGCTTTTTAGTTGAGCAAGGCTATGCCAAAGACGTAAAATCCGTGTTTAAAAAATACCTGATTAAAGGCAAACCGGGTTATGCTGCGCATGAATGGACGGCACTCAGCGACGCGATAAGCTGGATCTGCGGGAGCGGCGGTCGAGCGGTGATTGCGCACCCAGGACGCTATGATTTGGGCAAAAATGTACTGAAAGATTTACTGAATGAATTCTGTACGCTGGGTGGAACGGGTATTGAAGTAGTCACTTCCAGTCATACTCCGGATCAGGTCAAACATTTTGCACAACATGCGCAAAATATGGATTTACTGGTTTCATGCGGCTCAGATTTTCATGGTCCGGACGAAAGCTACTTCGATTTGGGTCAATTACCGGAACTTCCCTTGGGATGCACGCCCATTTGGCATGATTGGGCAGAAGTGCATCAATCCAATACAGAACTGATTGATAGACTGATTTAAACTCACTTAATCCAGGCATTGTCTATACCGTGGCACAATTCTTTTCAATTCATACCCAAACACCGCATTTACGTCTGATCAAACAGGCTGTCGCAATTGTACGCAACGGCGGAATCATCGTTTACCCAACAGATTCCTGTTATGCCCTAGGCTGTCATGTCGGAGATAAAGATGCCATGTCACGCATCCGCACCATCCGGCAAGTAGATGATCATCATCATTTCACGTTGGTTTGCCGAGATCTGGCGGAAATTTCAACCTATGCCAAAGTCGACAACAGTCAGTATCGATTACTCAAAGCGACAACCCCTGGCAGCTATACCTTTATTTTGCAAGCTACCAGAGAAGTGCCGCGCCGTATGCAGCATCCCAAACGCAATACTATCGGCCTGCGCATACCGGATCACCCTGTGGTACTGGCATTGCTGGCAGAGCTCGACGAGCCTCTGCTCAGCTCGACATTGATATTGCCCGGAGATGAGCTTCCGCTGAATGACGCGGAAGAAATCCGTGAACGCCTGGAACATCAGGTCGAACTGGTCATGGATGCGGGTTCCTGCGGAATCGACATGACCACCGTAATCGATTTAACAACCGATGTTCCGGCATTGATCCGGCAGGGAAAAGGCAGCATTGAACCCTTTGGAATCGAGCATGGATAACATTATTCAGGGTATCGCCATTTATGCCTTACCGGTTATTTTTGCCATTACCATGCATGAAGCAGCGCACGGTTACATCGCCAAGCATTTTGGGGATTTTACTGCTTATAATGAAGGACGCATCAGTGTTAACCCCATTCGGCATATCGACCTGATGGGCACCATTGTCGTGCCACTAATATTGTTTGTTCTCAGCAAGCTGACCATCGGCGCTGGATTTTTGTTTGGCTGGGCCAAACCGGTGCCGGTAAATTTTTCTAATTTGCGCCAACCCAAACGCGACATGCTGTGGGTGGCTGCCGCCGGCCCCGGTGCCAATTTACTGATGGCATTTTTCTGGGCTTTAGTGATTAAACTGGGCATTGTCATGCCTGAACATGATTTTGTAAAACCGATGGTGCTCATGGGAATCGCCGGTATCGAAATCAATGTCGTCTTGATGGTGCTTAATCTGCTACCGCTGCCACCCCTGGATGGAGGTCGCATGGCGGTCAGTATGTTGCCTCATCGGATTGCTTACCAGTTTGCAAAAATTGAACCTTATGGTTTTATGATATTACTGGGATTGCTATTCAGTGGCGTGCTGGGTGCTGTGATTGGACCTGCGGTTACCTGGACAAAACTGATGATCGTATCCATTTTTGGCTTATATATCTAACAACGTTTTACATTTAGGATATCAACATGTTTGCTGATCGCGTTTTATCAGGTATGCGCCCTACTGGCAGCCTGCATCTAGGACATTATCATGGCGTATTAAAAAATTGGGTGAAACTGCAGCAGCAGTATGAATGCCTTTTTTTCGTCGCCGATTGGCATGCATTGACGACGCATTACGATACACCGGAAATGATCGAGCAAAATGTCTGGGACATGGTAATTGACTGGCTGGCTGCGGGCGTGGATCCATCTCAGGCAATATTGTTTATTCAATCCAAAGTACCGGCTCATGCAGAATTGTATTTATTGCTGTCGATGATGACACCGCTTGGTTGGCTGGAACGTGTACCGACTTATAAAGATCAACAGGAAAAACTGTCTGAGAAAGACCTCAGTACCTATGGTTTTCTCGGTTACCCCCTGCTGCAAAGCGCGGATATTCTGATCTATCGTGCCAACCTGGTGCCGGTAGGCGAAGACCAGGCGCCGCACTTGGAGTTCACGCGAGAAATATCGCGCCGGTTCAATCATATTTATGGCAAGGAAGTCGGATTTGAAGAAAAAGCCGAATTAGCCATCAAGAAACTGGGCTCAAAAAAATCAAAATTATATGTAGAGCTTCGCAACCTGTATCAGGAACAGGGCGATGAAAATGCGCTGGAAGAAGCAAAATCATTACTGAATGAACAACAGAATCTGAGTCTGGGAGATCGGGAGCGATTGTTTGGGTATCTGGAGGGCGGTGGCAAGATGATCCTGACTGAACCTGAGACTTTGCTCACCGAAACAGCCAGAATGCCTGGACTGGATGGTCAGAAAATGTCCAAATCCTATAACAACACCATCAGCTTGCGGGAAGATCCTGAAAGTATCCGAAAGAAAATCCGCACCATGCCAACCGATCCCGCGCGAGTGCGACGCAGCGATCCGGGCGATCCTGAGCACTGTCCGGTATGGCAATTCCATCTGGTTTATTCCGATGACAACACTCGCGAATGGGTGCAACGCGGTTGCCGGAATGCGGAAATTGGTTGCCTGGATTGCAAATCGCCCGTCATTGATGCGATTCTGGCAGAGCAAGCACCGATGTATGAACGCATCATGAAGTATGAAGAAGATCCCACGTTGGTGCGCAATATCATTGCCGATGGTTGCGAGAAAGCCAATAAACTGGCAGAAGAAACCATGCGTGATATTCGCGAAGCCATGGGATTGAGTTATTCCTGATACGCTCTCGCATTCGGGCAATGATGCGCAAAACCCAAGCTACCCTCAGCCGCAGTGAATTTAGTCATTGATTCTGTTGAGACACAACCGATAGCAAAAATCTGCGGAGAGCCCCTGATGGAGATCCCGCAGGATTTGTATATCCCGCCTGATGCGCTCGAAGTTTTTCTGGATACCTTTCAAGGCCCGCTGGATTTGCTACTGTACCTGATCCGCAAGCATAATCTGGAAATTCTGGATATTCCGATGGCCGAGCTCACCAAGCAATATATGGCTTACGTTGCCATGATGCGCGTTGATCAACTGGAGCTGGCCGCTGAGTATCTACTCATGACGGCGCTACTGATCGAGATCAAGTCTCGCATGCTGCTACCCAGCCCAAAAACAGAGACGCAAGAAGAAGAACACGATCCGCGCGCCGAACTGGTGCGACGTTTGCTCGAATACGAGCAAATAAAAAAAGCTGCCATGCGCCTCAATGAGCTGCCGCAGGCTGAGCGCGACTTCGCTGTCATTCAGGTATGGATGGAACAAACCGTCGCGCAACCATTGCCCAACATCAATCTGGATGATTTGCGCCACGCCTGGGTAACCATTCTGGCGCGCGCAAAAATCAATCGCCACCATCAGGTCAAGCGCGAAACCCTGTCTGTGCGCGCTTATATGAGCCAGATTCTGCGCGATTTGCGTGAACAGCAACAAGTCGAGTTTTATGATTTATTCAGCCCTATGGCAACGATTGCTGAAGTGGTTGTCACCTTTCTGGCCATTTTGGAATTGGCCAAGGAATTGCTAATAGAAATTTCCCAGTCACAAGCTTTTGGAATGATTTATGTCCGCTCCCTTAACGCCGCTTGATCAATCCGATACATCGGATTCACTGAGCACCGAGAAAATAAAGCAAATTCTGGAAGCCGCTCTGCTGACCACGCAGGAGCCGTTGCCTATTGCAGAATTGAGAAAACTATTCAATCAGGAATTGAGCACCGCATTGCTCTCCAATTTATTGGAAGAAATGCGCAAACAATGGAGGCATCGGGGCGTTGAATTGGTAGCTGTGGCGAGCGGATGGCGTTTTCAGACCACAGCGGAGATGCAACCCTATCTAGATCGACTAACTCCGCAGAAGAATCCGCGTTATTCACGTGCAGTGCTGGAAACACTCGCCATCATCGCCTACCGTCAACCGGTCACACGCGGCGATATTGAGGAAATACGCGGTGTCGGCGTATCCAGTTCGGTGCTGAAAACACTCACTGCGCGTGGTTGGATTGATGCGGTCGGGCATCGCAATGTGCCTGGCAAACCTGCATTGTTTGCGACTACCCGGCATTTCCTGGATGATTTGAATCTGCGCTCCTTGGAGGAGCTTCCACCATTGGAAGAGATGAGATCCTTGATTGATGCGCGCGAAAAAAATCAGGATTTGCCTTTGGAAGAACCTGAAGAAACACCCGATCGCTAAATTGCGATCAGCGTCTGTATCATCCAGAGAAGATGCATAAGGCCATCACTTTCGTTGCTTGCTCAATGCTCAGGCTTAATCTCTTCTTGCCGTAGCTGCTCCGCACACTTGGCTGAGAGCATGGATGAATCCTTGCCTGCTTCACATTCAGGTTCCTGCTTGTCATTTTCTGAGATTTCCACATAGATCAACAACGCGGAAGAAACCAAAAACATAAGTAGAAACATCGTTTTATCGCTCACATCACACCTCATTATCCGTCTTTTAATTTTACTATCAACACCCAAAACAAACAGGTCATTGATTTTTATACTGTCAGCTTAAATAGATTGCTTTAGGATGAGTATAGCGCTACTGATTGATCGTTTGAAAATCTTCCAACGCATTCTCTCTGGATAGGAAAAAGACAGCACCGCCCTATATCAGTCTCAATCTAAGGACAAGGCATAGGAATCAAGCTGCCGAACCTAAAGCACTCAATTACTGATTTGCATGCCCCCGCCCTGCTAGGAGGATTTGGCAGCACGCTGGATTTCAATCAATTCGGGCGTCAGATGGGGGGCAATCACTTGCAGCAATTGTCCGAATATTTTTGGATTCCCCGCTATGATTTGTCCGCTTTCCAATTGTGTTTCATTTCCTTCCAAATCACCGACCAATCCGCCGGCTTCAGTAATCAACAAGCAACCAGCTGCCATATCCCAAGGGGCCAAGCCTATTTCCCAGAAACCATCATAGCGTCCTGCCGCTACATAAGCCAGATCGAGCGCAGCCGATCCCGGGCGACGAATTCCCGCGGTACGCGGCACAATATCCTTGAACATGGCAAAGTAAGCATCCATATGGGTCAGATCGCGAAACGGAAATCCAGTGCCAATCAGGCAATCCTCTAGGCGAGTGCGTTTGCTGACGCGGATGCGGTGATCATTCAGGTAAGCTCCACCACCACGGCTAGCAGTAAATAATTCATTATTGGTGGGATCATAAACCACGGCAAAGGTCAGCACGCCTTTATGCTTGAGTGCAATGGAAACGGAATACTTGGGAAACCCATGCAAGAAATTGGTAGTACCATCCAAAGGATCAATGATCCATTGATATTCGGATTTCTTGTGATCGCCCTGACGTCCGCTTTCCTCTGCCAGAATTGCGTGATCCGGATAAGCCGTTAATAGAATTTTAATAATGGCATCTTCGGCCGCACCATCCACTTCGCTCACATAATCACTGTGCGATTTTTTTGACACATTGAGCAAATCCAGATTGAGTGATGCTTTATTGATGATACTGCCTGCACGGCGCGCGGCTTTCACCGCGATGGTTAGCATAGGATGCATGTTTCTGCTTCAGAATTTAACGGAAGCGCGATTTTAATATGAATCCATACCGCACGCTTGATTGATTTCATGATTTACCAAGGAAACTTGAGAAGTTAAGGAAGCTCTGATTAAGTAAAATTCTTTACTCGACCTCCAAAGCGCCTCGCTATCGTAATTGCACTTTTCCCTTTGATATACCTCATTACGTTCGATACTGCATATTTCGGCGGAATACTGATGCACATGTGCACGTGATCCGCCATATTGTGCCCCTCTACTATCTTCGCTTCCTTGTGTACCGCAAGTTCGTGGAATATCTCCCCCAGATGCTTGCGCAACACCCCAAATATCCGCTTCTTACGTTTCTTCGGAATGAATACCACATGGTATTTACAGTCCCA
>JAGOKN010000016.1 GCA_017994575.1 Nitrosomonas sp. | reverse complement strand
TCCGTCCAAATGTCACATAAGGGGGGAAAACTCCCCTAAAAAAGGAGAAAAACTTCACTTTCTGCCAAAATGACGCGCAATCAGCATCATTTGGAAATTTTTCTCTGTCACTACAGCTAAATTCTCGTGGTTGTGCAGAGGTCTTAACAATGGGAGCCGTATTAAGACAAATACAAAGCTGCAAAGTAAGGAAGCATGCTTTCATCGAATCAAATGGTTGAGCGTGTTGAGAGTAGCAATAGACTAAATTCTCACTAATCCGTGAAGCATACGGTTTTCTTATTGCTATAGACCGGTTTAGTCTAAAAAAGTACTGTTTTGGGGATGTTGGTTAGGTTGTTGGGTGATAATAAAAAGTGTATATAACTTATTGATTATATTAATATATTGGTGGAGAGGATGGGATTCGAACCCATGTGCCAAGTTACCCTGACCAACTGATTTCGAGTCAGCGCCGTTATAACCACTTCGGTACCTCTCCCTACTGCCAAACATCGCCTAAAATAATGTTACTTGAAATAATTTTCTACGCAGCTACTCCCATGACACTACGCATTTTCTGCAACGCTTTGACTTCAATTTGGCGGATACGTTCTGCCGATACTCCTAACTCATCCGCTAGATCATGGAGTGTAGCGGCATCTTCCTCTCTTAACCACCGTGCCTCAATGATATGACGACTACGATCATCCAAGCAATCTAATGATTGCTGCAAACCTCTATCACGCAGATAGTTAATTTGTTCTTTTTCTAAAATTTTTGATGGCTCTGAGCCGTCAGTCAGATAACTAATTGGACTATAAGTACCTTCTTCATCATCGTCAGACAAAGGCTCCAGTGAAATATCCGAACCATTAAAACGCTTTTCCATCTCCACAACTTCTTCAGATTTAACACCCAATTGTGTTGCCATTGCATCTACTTCTTGCGGATTCATGGTATCCAATCCTTGCTTCATGCTGCGTAAGTTAAAGAACAATTTACGCTGTTGCTTGGTTGTGGCTATTTTAACAAGACGCCAATTACGCATAATAAATTCATGAATCTCAGCTTTGATCCAATGCACAGCAAAGGATACCAAACGCACGCCGCGTTCTGGATCAAAGCGCTTGACCGCTTTCATCAAACCAATATTACCTTCCTGAATTAAATCAGCTTGTGGCAAGCCATATCCCTTGTAACCGCGTGCTATCGCAACCACAAACCGCAAATGAGACAAAATCAACTGTTGTGCAGCTTCAATATCACCATGATTCCATAGACGTCTTGCCAAGCTACTCTCTTCCTCTTGGGAAAGAATTGGGAAAGAATTGGCAGACTGAATATAACTTTCAAGACTTCCTCCCATTGAGGGCAGTGTTAAAGCATTCGTCATTATAATAATCTCCTCATTATGATTTGTGCTCACTCTTTATCATTGATATCTTTAATACCATTCTAGCACTCTGATAATGAGAGTGCCAAATATTTAAAAAGTTTTGTGAACGAATACTCTATTTAATTGGGCTCAATTTGCCAAAGATGACTTGCAACCGATAAACGCGCACCTAGCCACCCCAACCATGCTGAAAATAATAGCAAGCTGATACTATCTTCCAGAGAAAGATGTTTTAGTGACAAATCAAAGTTATATAGTTTAACAAGTTCAATAAGTTCCTTATTCATCGTTTCTATACCGAAGGAAATAATAGTCCACGCGACCACACCGCCAACCAATCCTTGAATTGCACCGAAGTAGAGAAAAGGGCGTCGAATAAAACTATCAGTTGCGCCAATCAATTTAGAAATTTCAATTTCATCCCGTTTGGTCAAAATCTGTAATCGGATCGTGTTAAACATGATCGCAATAATCGCTATACTTAGCAGAGTCGCCAGCATCAACACAACAAAACGCCCCAGCTTAAGCAATACGTTCATGCGCTCGACCCAGGCAGAATCAAACTGCACATATTCGATCTCTGACCATTTCTGCATCACTGCTTGCAATTGATCCAGAGCTTCAGGCGTATTTTCTAATGTATGAACAATAAAAGCATCAGGCAACGGGTTTCGAATCAGATGAGTCGTAATATCAGTTAATCCATTACTCTGCTGCAATTGATGAAGTGCGACATCCTTCGGAACAAACTGAAAATCAACGACCTGTGAATTTTCCTCCAATCGTTGCTTGATTTTGTCTATATCGTCTTTTTTGGCATCCGATTTGAGAAACAGGCTCATCTGCGGGGAATTGATTGATTGCCCAGAAATGGATTGCAGGTTTTCCATTAACACGTAAATGCCCGTGGGCAAACTTAGTGCTATACCCATAACAACGACACTGAGCAAACTGGTTACTGGTGTAGCAATCAGTCGCTTGAGGGTTAAAAAGAAAACAAACCCGTGTTGAGTCAGCCATGCACGTATCATGCCGCCAACTTCCCTTGTTTGAGTGACAAAATGCGATGCTGAGTATCCTCTAACAAGGAAGCATCATGCGTTGCAATCAGCACCGTGACCCCCACCTGATTAAATGACGTAAACATTGCCATGATGTCGCGGGCATAGTCTACATCTAAATTTCCCGTCGGTTCATCGGCAATCAAAATGCTCGGACGATGGACAACAGCACGGGCAATGCATAATCGCTGCCTTTCTCCACCAGATAATGCTATGGGCATAGATTTCTCTTTTTTTAACAAGCCAACCTTATCCAGTGCAGCACGCACACGACTAACTATCATATGATTCTCAAAACTACCGATTTGCAGCGGCAGCAACACATTATCAAACACATTGCGATCAAATAGCAGCTTATGATCCTGAAAAATAAAACCTATCTTACGACGCAAATAAGGAATTGCACCCAGCTTGAGCTGAGCAATATTTTGCCCACTGATCGTAATCGTGCCGGAAGTAGGGCGCTCTATCGCAGCGATCAATTTCAATAACGTACTCTTACCTGCGCCTGAATGACCGGTAAGAAATACCATTTCACCCGGTTCAACGCTGAGATCGATATTATTCAGTGCGACATAACCATCAGGATAACGCTTGGAGACATTTTTGAAGCTAATCATAATATATCCATGTAACTAAACGACAAAAGTAAAAATCACAGTGATCAATCAAACATCGCTTCGACAAATTCCCTGGCATCAAAAGATCTCAAATCATCCAATCCCTCACCAACGCCCACAAACCGCAAAGCAGGGGGATTTTCTTGGGAATACTGACCGGCAATGGCTGCTACCACACCCCCTTTGGCAGTACCGTCCAGCTTGGTCAAAATCAATCCCGTAACATTCAATGCTTCATCAAAAGCTTTAACCTGTGCGATAGCATTTTGTCCGGTATTGGCATCCAGTACCAGCAATACCTCATGGGGTGCTTCCGGCAAAGCTTTAGCGATCACACGCTTTACTTTTTTAATCTCTTCCATCAAATGCAATTGCGTAGTCAACCGTCCCGCAGTATCTGCCAATACAATGTCGATTCCACGAGCTTTGGCAGAATTGACGGCATCAAAAATCACAGCAGCCGGATCGCTCTTTTTATCCGGATCACTGTCAGGCGCAATCACCGTGATATTATTCCGTTCCCCCCAGACGATGAGTTGCTCACGAGCAGCGGCACGAAACGTATCACCAGCCGCCAGTAATACCGATTTACCTTGTGACTGGAAATATTTAGCGAGCTTGCCGATGGAAGTTGTTTTTCCCACGCCATTGACCCCTGTTATCATAATGACGAAAGGCTTGTGTAAAGTGGTATCCAATGGCTGAACCAAGGGTTCCAGCATTTCAATCAATAATTCTTTGAGTGCTTGTTTTAGCTGGGCAGAATCAGTCAGTGCATCACGCTTTACTTGCTTGCGCAGATTCTCCAATAATTGATGAGTCGCATTAACCCCAATATCTGAGGTCAATAAAATAGTTTCCAATTCATCATATAATTCTTCATCAATCTTGCCGCCGCCGAACAAGCCTGATAATCGCTGCCCCCAGCTCTGTCGGGTTCGCGTGAGGCCTTGTTTGAGTTTACTGGCTAGACTCGTTGATTCTGCAGGTTCGGACCCGGACTCAACATCGGCATCAGGCATAACCGCTGGTTCAGCAGAATCCGTAGGATTCTTTTTAGATTTAAAAAAACTAAACATTCTGGTAGGCTCTAGTATGCATTGGAATTCTCAAGGCTTAATTTTATTCTGTTTACACACACTTGGGTTAGTAAAAATGAAACCTGATCATCGTATTATTTTGCGCTTTTTTTCGTTCTCTGGATTGTTGTTCATATCACACCTGCTGATCACCGCGCCAGCATTAGCTAATACGCATGAATATTTACTCGACAACGGCTTGAAACTAATTATAAAACAAGATCATCGCTCACCGGTTGTAGTCACTCAAGTTTGGTATAAAGCAGGCAGTATCGATGAAGTCAATGGAGTAACTGGCGTCGCTCATGTTCTCGAACACATGATGTTCAAAGGTACAGAAAAAGTTCCTAACGGTGAATTTTCCAAAAAAATTGCCGCAGCCGGCGGACGCGAAAATGCTTTTACCAGCTATGACTACACTGCTTATTACCAGCAATTGCATAAACGCAGCTTGCCCATGGCCATGGAATTGGAATCTGACCGGATGCGTAACCTGATCTTGACAGAGGAAGAATTCTCCAAAGAAATCAAAGTTGTGATGGAAGAAAGAAGACTACGAACCGATGACCAGGCGCGCTCCTTATTGTATGAAAAAATGATGGCGATGGCTTATCAATCACATCCCTACAAAAGCCCCATTATTGGTTGGATGAATGATCTAGAGAATATGCGCGTAGAAGACGCCCAAGACTGGTATGACCGCTGGTACGCACCTAACAATGCAGTATTGGTTGTGGTCGGCGATGTCGATCCGAAGGAAGTATTTAGACTGGCACAAAAGAACTACGGAACCATTGAAGCTCGCCCATTATTACCCATCAGTGCCCGCAAACCGCAAAACGAGCCGCCGCAACTTGGCACTAAGCGCATTACCGTCAAAGCACCGGCAGAATTACCTTATCTCATCATGGGTTATCATGTGCCTGTGGTTAAAAATGTGACCGCGGACTGGGAACCTTATGCGTTGGAAATATTGGAAAGTGTCTTGGATGGCCATGCTTCCGCCAGGCTTAATAAAACATTGGTACGTGAAAATCAAATTGCCAATTCAGCAGGTGCTGGATATAACGCAATGGCTCGCGGCCCGAGCATATTTTTTCTAAGTGCTGTGCCCCGGGCAGGTAAAACAGTCGCCGATCTGGAGCAGGCACTGCGTAGCGAAATTGACAAAATCATCAAGGATGGCGTCACTCAGGAAGAATTGGATCGAGTTAAAGCACAGGTCATTGCCGGTCATGTATATCAACGTGATTCAATCTATTCTCAAGCCATGCAGATTGGACGTTTGGAAAGCATTGGATTGTCCCATCGCGACATTGACACCATCTTGGAAAAACTAAAAGCAGTCACAGCCGAACAGATACGCGAAGTGGCCAAAAAATATTTTAATGATGATAGTTTAACAGTGGCAGTCCTGGATCCCCAACCCCTGGAACCAAAACGAGCCGCCAAGGTACCGAGCGGATTGAGGCATTAAATCCATTGAATGACTGAGATCTCGATCTCTGACAGTAACTTCAGCATACCAAGTACTGTCAGAGCATTATTGCGCCGCTAAAGACTTAATTTTGCTTATTTTTTATTTCAATGCGCATGAGCGTCTTCTTTTTTCTGATCATGCTTATGCATATGATCCATCATCTTGTGCATTTCTGATTCATCCACGAAGCCATCTTTATTTGCATCTTTTTTATCAAACATGGCTTCATGATGCTTCATAAACTCTTCCTTGCTGATCTTGCCATCTTTATTTAGATCAACTGCGGACATTTTGTCATGACACTGATGGCCGTGATGATTATCAGATTTTTTCTCGCCGTGACCTGCAGCCTGCCCACTTTGATGTTGATGTCCGTCGTCTTTAGCAGCATCCGCAGCAGAAACTGATGTTGCGCCGAGCGTGAGTAAGAAAATGGCACCAATAGCCACCGAAATCAAATGTCTTTTATGAAGCATCTTGTTTCTCCTGAATATTAATGAATGTAGAAGGGAGGATTTTTCCTCCCAACTTTTGTTAGAAATGCACTTGCTTGGAAAGTTCGAAAACAACAGCTTGCTGCAACGTCAACAAGGAATACTGTCCTGATATTTTTCAAGCAACAATAAAATGTTGACGGTAGTACTTTAGCTCATTGATCGAATCATAAATATCCGCCAGCGCTTCATGTTTACTCTCTTTGGTTAAACCGGCCGCAATTTCCGGCTTCCAACGCTTGACCAGCTCTTTGAAAGTGCTTACATCCAAATTGCGATAATGAAAATAAGCTTCCAATTGTGGCATCGTGCGCACCATAAAACGCCGATCCTGACAGATTGAGTTTCCACACATCGGAGACACACCGGATGGGACATGCAATTTGAGAAATTCAACCATTTGCGCTTCAACCTCAGCTTCATTCAATTGAGAATATTTCACCTTGTCAATCAAACCCGATTTGGAGTGTGTGGATTTATTCCATTTGTCCATGCCATCCAGAACTTCATTGGATTGATGAACAACTAAAACCGGCCCTTCCGCAATCGTATTTAATTGCGAGTCAGTGACCACTAATGCGACTTCAATGATCCGATCGGTATCTGGATTAAGGCCTGTCATTTCCATATCAACCCAGATGAGGTTATTGTTATCTTGTGCCATAATTATTTCTATATTTTTTGAATGCAATGCGGTTAATTGTGTCATATTGACATCAGTCCGTCACTTACAAAACAAATTGAAGTCATACTGATTAATCCATGAATCTGTTTAATTATTAGAATCTCTCATTGCATCAAGCGTTTGATGCAAAATTAATCCAAATTTCAGAATTTAAAACTATTGATCATGCATACATTCACATTGGTCTTTCTCATCGCTTTAGCACTTACCACACTCACCCAAATTTGGTTGGCAACCCGGCATATTCGGCATATTCGTGCGCACCAAAATACAGTACCTGAGAAATTTTCTAGCCAAATCAATCTGGCAGATCATCAAAAAGCAGCTGACTACACCTGTGCCAAAACACGTACTGGGTATCCCGGTGTCGCGCTTCAGGTTGCACTGTTGCTCATTTTTACCTTGGGCGGCGGTTTAAGCGCGCTAAATAGTTCTTGGGCAAATTGGTTGAGTGATCCTTTAGCACATGGCATGGCACTGATTATCAGCACATTCTTGCTTATGGGCATCGCTGAAGTTCCGTTGAGCTACTACCGCACTTTCGTGATCGAAGAGCAATATGGTTTCAATAAAATGACCCGCACCATGTTTTTTACTGATCTGATCAAACAGTCTCTACTGGGTTTGTTACTGGGTGCGCCTTTGTTATTCTGTGTATTGTGGTTGATGGAAAAAATGGGAGAAAACTGGTGGTTATATGCCTGGCTTGCATGGATCGCTTTCAACTTAGTTGTGCTGGCAATTTATCCTACTTGGATTGCACCACTATTTAACAAATTTACCCCATTGGAAGATGCCGCCCTTAAGACCCGCATTGAGCAATTGATGAATAAATGTGGATTTACCGCCAGTGGATTGTTTGTGATGGACGGTTCGCGCCGTAGCAATCATGGCAATGCTTATTTTACAGGGTTTGGAAAAACCAAGCGGATTGTTTTTTTCGATACCTTACTGTCACGCTTGAATCCTGGCGAGATTGAAGCTGTACTGGCACATGAATTAGGGCACTTCAAACATCACCATGTGGTTAAACGAATCATCACCTCTTTTGCCATGAGTTTAGCATTTCTATGGATGCTCGGTTATTTGATGGGCCAACATTGGTTTTATGAAGGATTGGGCGTATCCAATGCGGCCGTACCATCAACTGCTGTCGCCTTAACGCTGTTCTTTTTGGTGATGCCGGTATTTACCTTTCTGTTGCACCCATTATCGAGTATTTATTCGCGTAAACACGAATTTGAGGCGGATGCTTACGCGGCAAAAAACTCATCTGCTGACGATCTGATTCATGCGCTGGTCAAGTTGTATCAAGACAATGCCGCCACATTAACTCCAGATCCATTGCATTCGGCTTTTTACGACTCTCATCCACCAGCAGCCATTCGCGTGGCTCACCTACAAAATCAGGGGCAATCATGAGCGATATGATCTGCGATTTAACGTCCAAACAATGCAAACCATGTGAAGGAGGTATTCCACCACTCTCTTCAGATCAAGTATCTGCCTTGCTGCAACAAATTTCTGGCTGGCAATCGCTGGATAAACAAATCAGTAAAACCTATGCATTCAAAAATCACTATCAAACAATGGCCTTTGTAAACGCGGTCGCATGGATTTCACATCGCGAAGATCATCATCCCGATATGATCGTGGGTTACAATCAATGCGTTGTGACCTATACCACGCATGCGATTAGCGGTTTATCGGAAAATGATTTTATCTGTGCAGCCAAAATCGACAAGCTGCTTACGATTTGAGTATCCGGCAAAATACCTCAAAGCGCGCAGCAAAGCATTTGAATGGGCAGATTGTGGCTGCATTTGGCAGACACTACTCAGTTGAAACTGAAACGGGTGAAATCGTATCCTGCGTCATGCGCGGTAAAAAAGGTGGTGTGACCTGCGGTGATCAAGTCGAATGCCAACTGACCACTTCAGGACAAGGTGTCATTGAAGCCATAAAGCCACGCAAATCTCTGTTATACCGCAGTGATTCCTTCAAGGAAAAAATCATCGCCGCCAATGTAACGCAAATTATTATTGTCGTGGCAGCCATTCCCAGCTTCAGCGAAGAATTGATCAATCGATGTCTGGTCGCTGTTGAAAGTGAAAATATCGAGGTATTGATCGTACTCAATAAAGCCGATCTCGCGGAACCTACCTTGGCCGCAATGCACATACTCTCGTTATACAAAGATCTGGGTTATCCGGTGCTGCAGTTAAGCGCCATCCAAGATACTTCAGCCCTACAGCCCTACTTGAAAGGCCATCTCAGTGTATTGGCGGGTCAATCGGGAATGGGCAAATCCACGCTGCTCAATGCACTGGTACCGGAGGCCAAACGAGCTACTGCAGAAATCTCGGTTGCACTGGATTCTGGTTGTCACACCACCACCCACTCACAGCTTTATCACGTTGACGCTGATAGCGACATTATCGATTCGCCGGGAATCCAGGAATTTGGATTAAACCACATCAAGGATGAAAATTTGGCTTGGGGATTTATCGAATTCCACCCTTATATTGGGCAATGCAAATTCAATAATTGCCGCCACGTCAGCGAACCTAGTTGCGCATTGATTCTAGCCGCCCAGGAAGGAAAGATTCATAGCAAACGCTTAGGTTTTTATCATAAACTGCTAAGACATGAATCCCGCTTATCGCTATCAGACTAATTTTTCTGATAAAAACTCAATTGACTGCGCTATCGATTACTCAGCAATTTCGTACAACACAAACGGTGGCACAGATAATAAAACCTTGAGTGCTAAAGAGGATGGCATATCTGGCATTGGATATTCATCAATACCAAGCACATACACAGGAATTCTTTTTTCTCGCGCAGTCTCTAAATCTGAAGAAAGAAAATTCGTGCAAAACACGATCGGCTCCGCATCGGTTGGCACTCGCGTAGTACAAGGCTCGGTATCGGCTCTATTGGGTAGCTTTGTCATTACAATATCAGCATTCTCTGGGTATTGCTTACCAAAATACCGAAACAATCCTATGTAATTCTGAAGTGAATGTTGACCTGGAAATTTAGCTCTGGACCATAACAAATAAGCTGGCCGCTCAGGAATATACAAATAATCTCCTATTTGCCGAGCCTTTGAGTACTCCAAAGTCCAACGTTCATAGACTGGACGCACGAGCAAACCCAACCTTGTATCTTCATATCGAGGGGCAAGCGATCCTGTAGCAGTATTTTTCGACGGTAAAGAAAATAGATACTGACTAATTTCGGGTGGCAGGTAGTTAATCGCTAGGCTGCGAGATTCCTGTATTATCAGCGAGTAAGGTACCGATGTCATGATCACCACTAAGCTCAGGGCCACCGCTAAAGGACGCAGCTTTCTCTGCGTGACGGCCTCACGTAAAATCCAACTCCATCCCTCACCGGCAAGGATCAAAAGCGGTGGCACAATAAAAAAGGCCATGCGTGCTTGAATTAGGCGCCCATTCAAGCTGTCGATCACCATGGGTAACAATGCCAATCCAAGCCATACTATTGACAAACAAATTACAGGGTCACGCCACATCCGCACTGCTGACAAAGCACCTACCCACAGCAATCCTCCAGCAATTCCTATCGCAAATAAATTCTGGGCTGGTGATGCAAGAAACATTTCCTTTGCCTCAGCGGAAAAATTCACCAAGGTTTGCGGATTAACTAACGGTGTAAACCACCATGCATATATAGAGTACAAAACTAATGAAACCAAACCAGCCATGAGAGCACTTGATACGGCATCAAATTTTCTTAATATCACTAGCGCTGCCAACAATACAGCCAAGAAAACCACACCTGGTAGAACTGCATCAATTCGAATGAAAAATAACAAAAATAACAAACAACCAGCAGATGCACCAATCAGTAGAGATCGACGTTCAACAGCTCTCAGCAATACCAAAGCAAAGAGAATTAAGATTAAGAAAGCTGGAGGCTCACTAAGCAAATGACCTTGAAGTCCGCGATAGCCATCAGAAACAACATAGGTGATAGCAGCAAAGAGGTAGCCTATCCACCAAATAGTATCGGGTTTAATCGATCGGAATAGATTAACGATGCGTAAGCCAAATACCACACAAAGCGTAACACTCAGCGCCATGAAAGTTCGATACAGCCATTGCATTGCCACTAGTGCATTTTCAGTACTCCCGAATAGCCGAGTAACCTCACCAAGCAAAAGAATATGCCCGATACGCGTGAAGTGCCAATGTTCATCGCCTGGACCGAGTTGAATATCGTGAGCGTGCTGGCGATAACTAGTCAACAGATTAGTTTCTGCAGCTTGCTTGGAAAGCGCCACATAAATCGGCGCATCCCAATGTGTTTCTTCCAATGGAACCAAATCAAAATGAAACAGAAGCGAGGTGAAGAAAATGGCTGATAGCACATAGAATGTACGTAGAGAGCGCCATGCCAAGAATCTATCAAGCGTGCCAGTCACATACTGGCGCAATTCGGAATTCAATACAACCCTCTCTCTTGTGGCAAGCACCCAATGGCTAGCTACCATTTGGATTCAAAATACTTCTTCCCTCTTAGCCCGCATTAATTTCAATATAAACTCAGGTGCAGCAAGATTAATTTATCTGTATCAAAAAAATGTACAAGATAGCGTTCACATGCACGTACCAATGTTATTTATTGTGTATAAATTAAGAATGCCGCTTCATGACACTTATACTATCGACGTGATAAGGTCAATGACAATCTCTCGACATACTCACTTAGCAAGAAGCAGTTCATCAACCGCTTTTCGCACCAACCCTACCGCGCCATTCCACGAGGTCACCTCAGGATAAACTTGAGTAGTTGTCGCCAGATAGATTTTTCCTGGAAGTAGAACTGTCGGTGGTTTACGCTGTTGAAAACCAGTTGTATAGAGCGGTTCTACAAAAGGTGCACGAAACACAAATCGATCAATTACATCGCCATCCTGAAGATCCGGGAAAAGCCGCTTTAGCCCGCTCATATAGGCTTGCAGAATTTCGGCGTCACTTTGATGGAAACGCGGATCTGTCCTGTGTACATAGTTCATCAAATAAATCAGATGCACTCCGGCAGTATCGGCTTTCTCAAGCAGGGTTGTGCTTTCCACTATGCCCTGAAAAGGAATTTCATCATCGATTGCAGCAACCCAGTAATGCTTTGTGAATCCGCGACGCAGCATAAAAACTGCGTTCACCACACCTTGCATATCGATTCCACTGTCAATTTTTTCGGCTACGTGAGCTAATCGGCTGTTTTCCATTGCTTTGCGTAAGAAACCGATAGGAGCTGTCACAACAACACGATCAAACTCTTGAGTATTTCCGTGCGCAGTCTTGATCACTAGCCGATCATCCGTTGTCAGATCCAGCTTCTCCACTGGCGCCTGAAGTTTAATTGTACCACCATGTGCCTCAATCGATTGAGCCAAAGTATCTATGATGCGCCGATAACCACCGCGAATATATCCCTTACATTCACGCTTCCCGCCGCCCTTTTCACGGTTAAAGCGTGTCCAAAACCAGAGTGCAGGCACTTCATGATAACGATCGCCAAATTTGGCTTGTAGCATTGGCTTCCAAAAGGTTTCAAAGGCGCGACGGCCAGATAGTCGGCTCAGCCACTCGACGCAAGTCACATTATCCAGCCCATCAGATGAACAAATACTCCCCCAGACGCCAGTCAAACCAACACGTATTCTATCGACAAAAGATAGAGGACTGAAACGTAACAACTCCAACGGTGTATTGAGACCATACAAGCGACCATCGCGCATAAACCCAAAACTAGTCTCTTTCCAGTAAATATGATCCTCGAGATCAAGTTCGCGCAGCACGCCCAACAGATGTCGATCACTAGGCAGCATGCAATGATAAAACCGCTCAAGAGAGACGTTCCGGTATTGAAAAAAAGTCCCCAAACCACCCAGCTGATCTGAAGCTTCGTAAACAGTGACTCGCGCACCTGCCTTAGCCAACCAGTAAGCAGCAACTAAACCGCCGATTCCACCGCCCACAACTGCGATATTTGATGCCGCATCAAGAGATCCCGTCACAAGGGATGCATTCGTATCTTTAGGAATTGCTGTCATTGGGAAGCTTTCCAAGTTTTGATGATACCCGCCAGGAAATCGGCAGCATGCCGCGTGTTAGGGTAATAACATAGCGCCACATCGTGCGTAAAATGCGCATTTTGCTAGCGCCTTCCTTAAGGTCGTAACGAAGAACAAGTGGCACTTCGGAGATACGAGCGCGAATTGCCCGTAAATTCAGCAATAATTCGAACATACAGGAAAAACCATTCTCGCGTATGAAGTTGTCGTCACCAAATGTATCGATTAAATTGCGCAACGTTTCACCTCGATAAGCACGGAATCCGCAAGTATAATCACGAACACCAGGATAACCCACTATCGTGCGGATTCCAGCACTTGCGACATGGCTCAGAAGTATCCGAAACGCAGGCACACCGATTTCCTGAGCACCCGGTTGAAAGCGAGAAGCGATCACCACGTCAAAACCTTCTCCGAGTCGCTCTACCATACTTTTCATTAATTCCGGATCTTGAGAGTTATCCGCATCCAGCGTGATTACAACATCACTACTGCGCGACGCAGCATTGAGTCCCGTACGCATGGCTGCGCCCAACCCCATATTTCTCGGATGTTGTATCAACTCCACCGGCATCTGCGCCGCAGCATCGCGTACGATCTGCGCCGTGTTATCGCGTGAACCATCATCGACAATAAGAATTCGATAGTTGGCCCATCCTTCCAGAGCACGCTGGATACGACCAAGCAATACGGGAAGATCCTGTTCCTCATTATATGCAGGCATCATGACGGTAATTTTTTTATCCAGCATTTTCTCTCCTAACCATTTAATACCAAATTTCTCATCAATCGCTTAGTTTGACATCCATCAAGTTGCTGCGAGCAGCAACAACAGCCGCATGCTCGCCAACTGGTCGCACATCAAAAAGACGAACCATGCTATCGAGGCATCGCTCAACGACGACAATTTTCTGTTTTCCGGTCATCCCCATAGAAGGAAAGAACTTCAACCGAGGTACATCTTCGCCTCCCAGAAAATCAAGTGGATGCAACAATATCGATGGTTCCACCCCCAGCAATCGGCATGTCCATAGCGCTGTATTGAAATACACTTGTGCCAATATCGTCGAAAACCCGGCCAGATACATTACATAACTTAAATGAATAGGAACACGAAAGACTGGGAAAGTTGTCACAGGCATTTCCAAAAGGGAAGTTTGGTCAAAACGCCAGCGATATGGTTTAAGTGGCCGCAGCCCATCTTTCCAACTACCAAACAAACGATTGAGTCGCTCGCGTTGCTCCGCATCAAATTTCCCCGTGGCGAAATAATAAGCACGCGCAATGGGACCAATAAAGCTTGGCAACGAACTGGCATCATAAGCATAGCCACGTCTAGCTAATACGCGCAGCAGAGTAGCTGATTGACTGTAGCCAGGACCACGAAAGCCTGTCGGCTTTTTGCCTGTCGCCGCTTGGATGTGCCGTTCAGCCTCTGCCAATTCCTGCTCAAGGTCATGCTCAGAAAACAAGTGTAACCATGGCTCATGGCGCAAAGAGTGATTGCCTATTTCGTGCCCGGCTCTTGCAATTTGCGCTAGCGCTTCATGATTGTATTCGAGAGCCGCATCCTGACCGACTACAAATACCGTAATTCTCAGGTTACGACACGCAAGCGATTGAAGTATCCTTGGAACGACGACATTCAAATAAGAAGGATAAGACTCCCAGACCGGATCCTCATGAGTTTTAAGGTAGGCCCACTCGTTATCCAAATCTAATGATAAATTCGCCAATGGCTTGCTGGATTGGGCAAAAGACATCTGAGTCATCAAACATCACCTATTTTAGTAATAAAAAACTGCTCAATGGCTGATGCTATCTGTTCTCCGGCATCACCTTTACCAAATGGATTTTTGGTTGTGCGCACGGTATCGAACCATGATTCGTCTACAAGCGCTGTCTCAAGCATTTCTTCAAGACGCTCTCCTGAGTGCCCGACAAGCCGCCCAACACCGCAATCGAGAACTTCGGGCCGTTCTGTCGTATCGCGCAGCACTAATAACGGCTTACCTAATGAAGGTGCTTCCTCTTGCACCCCCCCTGAATCAGAAGCCACCAACCATGCGCGTGAAAGTAGATGCAAGAAATCAGTATATTCTAGTGGCTCAATGCAATGAATCCGTCCGGCATCAGAAAACTCTGCATCAACCGTGGTACGCACCGATGGGTTGGGGTGTACCGGAAAAACAAGTTCGACATCCGAGTGTCGCTCTACAAATCGCCGAAGAGCTTTTAGATGTGAAGACATTACCTGCCCAAAATTTTCGCGGCGATGCGTCGTGAGCACAATTAAACGCTTACCTGAAATGCTATCAAGTAATTGAGCAAGCTTTGGAGAAGCGGTTGAACGTCCCAGGATGCGCTGGAGCGCATCAACAACCGGATTACCCGTCAGTGCTATGCACTCTTTCTTAACCCCTTCAGCAAGCAATATGTCAACATTATTCGGAGTAGCAGCAAAATGCAGGTCTGCTAATTGAGTAATAAGACGACGATTCATTTCCTCTGGAAATGGGCTAAGGCGATTACCTGTGCGCAAACCTGCTTCAACATGCGCAACGGGGATGCGCGCATAAAAAGCTGCCAATGCACCCGCAATGGCTGTTGTGGTATCGCCCTGAACCAAAACCAAATCAGGCTTCTCCGCCAAAAACAATGGTTCCAAGGCTGTAACTACTTTCGCCAATACAGCATTCGGTGTTTGCCCGGGCGTCATGACCGCCAAATCGTGATCAACATTGATGTCGAGTTCGCGAATAAAAGGGCGAAGCAAATCAGTATGCTGCGAAGACGATACCGTCACGCTTCTCCAGGTTTCGCTGCGTCGCTCTAGTGCCCAAATTACTGGCGCCAGTTTGATGATTTCTGGTCGAGTACCGAAGAGTGTAAGGATTGTTCTCATTTTATTACTATTAGCTCCTGATTTTATAACCATTGCCATTCTGCCTCTGCTAGTAAAAATAAGGATTTATATCTTTCTGGGCTGCATGTTGATTCCGCCGGATCTCAACCAACATATCGCACCAATAATCATGTAAGGTATATTCACGCAACAGGTATAAACAACTGAAGCTGCAAAGGCGATCTCTGTCTCGTTACTTGCGAGAGAGAGCCCCAGCGTAAATGCTAATTGCGTCGTACCTAATTGCGCTGGCGAGGATGGTAAAGTAAGACCAATAACCATCAACACCCATACCGTAATAGCCATTGAAAATGTCGCCTCATAGCCAACCGAAGCAGCGCATAGCCAAATGGAACCAACAATACAGCTCCACTGCAAGATGGACAGCAAGAATGTATTCATTACTATAGATGGACTACCCAATGCTGAGAAACCCACGAGACCCCGTTTCAGTTGTCTTATGATCATTTCCGATAGCGATTCAGGTAAAAGGCGAGTAATCAGTGCCGCCAATTGATTTCTGGTTTTTGAGGGTACTAGCAATGACACAATGGCTATCAATCCTGCCACAACCATGAATATTGCAATAAATCCAGCCGCCGCAACGTATTCTGGCAACTGAGGATCTATAATCAGAAGAACCCCAAACAGTACAATCACTACCATGAAGTCGAAGATTCGCTCAATTCCAATCGATGCAAGAATGGCACTTGATGGGACGTGTGATTTGCGTCCAACCAATGCAGCCCTGAGCACTTCTCCGGAATGGACAATAATCAGATTTGCTGCAGTTCCGATATAAATCGTAGAATGCAGTAGCGGTAGTTCTATGGAAGCGACCGGCCCCAATATGACAGACCAGCGCCAAGCCTTGATCAGCATGAATAACATGCCAGCTGTTAAAGCCATGATAGCCGACCAAGGCCTGACTGTCACGAGGCTGTCCAAAACCGAGCTTACATCAATATCACGCAGTGAAAACCAGAGAAAGACCAATCCGATTATGATGCCAAGCGCTGTCCATTGAAATTGATTTTTTGCCATCATTGGATTCTTAATGATTGAATATATAAAAATTAAATGCTTGTTTTTTAAACATACAATAAATAATTGGTACTTTTGTTAATTCTACATACCGCATATGATATATACGTTACATAAAATGTATTAATGCTGAGGCAGAAACTATATATAGCCAGAAAATAAATAGAAAGTTGTACAACACACTCTCTTAACTTCATAAATGGAACGTACTTTTTTATTTTTCTATTGCAGACATGCTAACAGAATACCTCACTTGTCTTTTACGTCAATTGTCCTAATAATATCCTAGAAAAGTCCTGAAAAAACCCCGAATAAGCTGGGATTAAGTAGCTATTTCCAGATTTAAACTTGTTTCATGACAAGATCTAAAGAACTGTTGATTGAGTAGTGTTGGGAATCATCAACACCTGCCAAATCGATACATTTCAGTTCTCAATGCAATTACACAAAATGGGTAACCTTTGCGGTTAAGCACCCATTGATGTTTAATTTCCTGGGTATTTGTCGCTTGTTAAACAAGCAAATGGCTAGAACATTCGAAAAACTAATATCAATAATGACATACTAAATTCGTTTATACCATTTTCCATTTTCGACTGAATCAAATTCAGAATATTCTTTCATCATCAACTCCCAAAGTTTTACATGTTTGGATTCAATGAGTTTGTCATAATCGTTCTTTACAAAAAGATAGGTTGGAGGCTTGTTCTTAAATTCATTGTAGAATTCATCCCATTGATAATCAAGGTAATACTCCAATATCCAACCATTCGTGCTCAATTCAGGCAAATGAGATGAGAGGACGTACATTCGCGGGTTCCCGCATATAAAAATGGAATCTTCTTTTTTAATGACCTGAACGATTTTTGCAGCATCATCTCTCGCATAATCAAAACTATATAATCTCGTATTATTTTGTGAAGCAGCGCCTTTCCAGAGCGTATTCATTTGATTAAAAAACACCAGAGACACTATCGTTACAATCAAAAAGCCTTTGATCAGTGGTGTACTAGGTTTAACTTTTTGCAGAAAATGATACAAAACAAAGTCCAGACCTATGGCAGCAAATACGCCGATGGGGACATACAATAGCTGGAAATGGTAAGACCACCATGAAGTTTTTTGCATCAGTATCACTAAAAACCCTATCACACCCCACGCTATGATTAAACTAAAAAAATGTGATTCTTTTTTAGTCATGAGGAAGACTCCAAGCACTGCAAGTAACAGGAGCACGAGCATTTTTTTGATAAACCATTTAAGAGATGAAAGCAATCGATCAGGATCGACCTGATCTTCCAGTGCTATCACGCTCGTTGGAATTTTGAAATAAATATCCACAATCAGATTCTCAATCTGATGAATAAAAATATAAGATAAAAAAACCGATAGAGGTATGACAAACCCAATACATAATGGGATGATCTGCTTGACAAAGATATATTTAATATCCTTACTTTTCAGAGTGAATATGAAATGAATGAGGAGAAAGAAAAAAATGATAGGACTGAAAACCAATTTGCTTAGTAAAACAATTCCGATCAGGACACCTATTACCAAATAAGTCACAAACAGTCCGCTTTCTGTTTTATAAGCCCTATCTAATAGCCAAACAATCAAAAACAAAGGGAAATTGATTAATGCTTCTAATTGAGTTAAATGAAAAATGGTTGCGTTACCATAGTATGCCCCGATAATGAATAAAGGCAGCAGGCTATTAAAATAATCAGCACGAAACAGCGAATAATTTCTTATGCAAGAAAATAGAATCAGGGAAAACAATATCCAGTACCCTAATTCAAATAAATGAATACCGATATCGCTCCAACCAAAAGTTTTACCAGCCAATAAATAAAATAAGAATATCCCCGGCTGTTTATAATCAAACAGATCTTTATATAAGGTTTTACCCGAATCCAACAATTGCGCAATCACTACGAATAAGGATTGATCGCCTCCCAAAACCGTAGAACTCTGAATTAAACCCACACCTATAATAACCAGCAGTACTGCAACCACATCCAGCCTATTTTTAATGTTTTGAAGCATCATAATTATGAAATATAGGAAATCAGACAGTTAATAATCTCTAAGCGGCTTATTGATAGAACCTTAAAGTAAGTACTTTTCTTTCCAACGGAAGCTTACGCTCCATAAAAACTAACTACGGAACCCACTCACTTTCAGTTAAATGACGGAAAAGAAGAAAAAATTGAATTTCTAGATTTGAATTCTACAGATAAAGGGAAATGTCTAATCCTATTAATAATACTGATTTTCAGTCCTTTATCATTAATTTAGAACCACATTGTTCCTGCGCGAAGCCTGCGGCATATAGTGATCGAATTCTTGATCAGTAACTTCACTAGCAGACATGATAAGTAAAATAAAAATCCGGAATGCTCACAAAAAGATCTTAATATACTGATTAAACAAGCATTATACTATATTCATGATCTTTCTAAATTTCTACTGTACAAAAGTCTCTCAGAAATTTCTAAATCTAGCAACCTTCAGAATCCCATTGGCACTTTATACTTTTATCGCACTCCCACTTGCGAGTGCGATATTCAGCAGGGTGAAAAAATTAATTTAGAGCTATGAATTGTGCCAGGAATCCATTAAGCAATACCGGCCAAACCTAAGAGGCTAAGGTCTAAATTTCCAGTAACCTGCACATCACCATTCCAATATTCATCAATAAGAGCAGCAGTCTCATTAACGACGACATTGGCCAAATCCTGATCACTACTTCTAAGAGACCTTTGCATAACTGTCTTTGTGAAATGTGTGAGCTCTGTAAGCATTTGATTTAACTATGGTGGAAATGAACAGAAAAGCTCAAAAACACAGTTATGCAGAGATCTCTGATTTTATTAACTCACTCCAGAATAAGCTGTGCAAAAAATCACAGCGATCCCATATTCAGGAAGGTTACGATTGATACACCAGAAACAATATTGCTTTCTAAGGAAGCGCTGATTTATTCGATTCTCAAGAATTATTAGCGATCAAGTCGTTGATTATAATGATAGCATAGTCTAAGAAAGCGAATTAATTAGCACTTCCCTAAGAATCTAACTCAATCGTCGATCCTCCTTTATTATCAGTGATGTCAATTTCAAAATATGGTATAAAAATTTACTTGTACATCTTCGCTCGCTATGAAATGCATAAAATAATAAAGTCTAGTGGTTGCAATCCTATGCAAGGTTATAGAGGAACTAGAACATCTATCGCTTTTGTATGTGCTCATCACACTAGAGTAATGGTTAAATCCTAGAGTGACTTTTTCCAACTAACTATTGATAATAGAAAAGATTTAACGAAATCTATTATTTGATGTTTGTGCAAAGCCACTTTGCACCAGTTTAAAAATATTTCTTTCTTCTTAAAAATAAATGAACACTCTAATCAAAAAACTAGGCTGGATACTATTTTCTCTCACTGGCGCGTCAGCTTTTGGTGTGATCGCTTTGCACCAGGGTGAATCCATCGGTGCGATCTGGATCGTCATAGCGGCGGTGTGCGTTTACATCATCGCTTTCCGCTTCTATAGTCTGTTTATTGCAAATCGGGTATTGAAACTGGATGCCACGCGCATGACACCGGCCTATAAGCATAATGACGGGTTAGATCATGTGCCGACCAATAAATATGTGTTGTTTGGCCATCATTTCGCGGCCATTGCCGGCGCAGGGCCGCTAGTGGGACCGATTCTGGCTGCACAAATGGGCTATCTGCCCGGCATGTTATGGCTATTGGCCGGAGTGGTGTTTGCAGGTGCGGTGCAAGATTTCATCGTACTGTTCATATCGACGCGGCGCAATGGTCGCTCACTTGGCGATCTGATCAAATCCGAACTTGGTCACTTTCCCGGCATGATCGCCATGATTGGCACATTTTTCATCATGCTGGTATTGCTGGCGGTGCTGTCGTTGATCGTGGTAAAAGCTCTGGCCGAATCACCTTGGGGAACCTTTACCGTCGCTGCGACCATCCCGATCGCTTTATTCATGGGATTGTATACACGCTATTTACGCCCGTGCGCAATTGGTGAAGTGTCACTGATCGGTTTTGCACTACTGATGCTCTCCATCGTAGTTGGACAATATGTGCAGGAAGACGCAGCATTGGCTGCGATCTTTACCTTGACGGGCGAGCAACTAACCTGGTCGCTCATCGCATATGGGTTTATTGCTTCAGTATTACCGGTATGGTTACTGTTAGCGCCGCGCGATTATTTATCGACTTTCCTGAAAATAGGCACCATCGTAGGCTTGGCCATCGGCGTCATTCTGATATCACCGGAGCTGAAAATGCCGGCGCTAACTCAGTTCGTAGATGGCACAGGCCCGGTCTGGTCAGGTGATCTGTTTCCATTTTTGTTTGTCACCGTTGCTTGCGGCGCCATTTCCGGCTTTCATTCGTTGATCGCTTCCGGCACCACGCCAAAAATGATTCAGTCGGAAACGGATGCGCGCTTTATTGGTTATGGCGCTATGCTGATGGAATCGTTTGTTGCCATAATGGCTTTGGTGGCTGCTGCCACATTGGAACCGGGCATATATTTCGCCATGAACAGCCCAGGCGCCATCATAGGCAATACGGCGGAGTCGGCCGCACAAACCATATCCCAATGGGGATTTTATGTGACCCCTGAGATG
The DNA here is from genome assembly GCA_017994575.1 of Nitrosomonas sp. Taxonomy (GTDB): domain Bacteria; phylum Pseudomonadota; class Gammaproteobacteria; order Burkholderiales; family Nitrosomonadaceae; genus Nitrosomonas. The sequence goes on along the minus strand of JAGOKN010000016.1, from coordinate 22,598 downwards.
ATTACCCAAACTGCGCAGAATGTCGGCGAGCACAGCATTATTTCACGTACCGGCGGCGCTCCAACGCTGGCAGTCGGCATGGCGCAGATTCTATCGGAGGTTGTCGGTGGCACCGCCATGATGGCTTTTTGGTATCACTTTGCGATTTTATTTGAAGCATTATTCATTCTTACTGCCGTCGATGCCGGAACTCGCGCGGGACGCTTCATGTTGCAGGATCTGCTGGGTTCTTTCATTCCCGCAATGAAACGCACCGATTCCATCATCGCCAGCTTAGTCGCCACAGGTCTGTGCGTTGCCGGCTGGGGGTATTTCCTGTATCAAGGTGTCGTTGATCCACTGGGTGGAATCAATACCTTGTGGCCGCTGTTTGGTATTGCCAACCAAATGTTGGCGGGTATCGCACTCATATTGTGCACCAGCGTACTGTTTAAGATGAAGCTGGACCATTTTGCCTGGATCACTATCGTTCCACTGGCGTGGGTCAGTGTCTGCACGCTCACGGCGGCCTGGCATAAGATTTTTAATGACAATCCGCGCATAGGGTTCCTGGCACACGCCAATCAATACAAAGATGCCATCATGGATGGCGTAGTCTTGGCGCCAGCAAAATCAATCGAGCAAATGCAGCAGGTTATTTTTAACGACTACGTTAATACAACCTTGGCTGGCATGTTCATGCTGGTTCTAATCAGTATGCTTTGCTTCGGGATCAGAACCGTACTGCTAGCACGCAGCGCTCATCTTCCAACCACGCAAGAAGCGCCCTTTGAGTTATCACCTGTTTATATTACTAACGAAAAATAAATACTGGAGAAAGAACAGTGATTCACAAAATTAGCCAAACCCTCCGCCAATTCTCACAAAGCATGCGATTAATGGTTGGCATGCCGGAATACAGCACTTATGTCGAGCACATGAAAACAGCACACCCGGATCAGTCGATGATGTCATATGAGGAATTTTTCCGCGAACGCCAGGAAGCCCGCTACGGTAGTAAAGGCAGATTAAACCGGTGCTGCTAGAAATACTAAAGACCTCTGCACAACCGCGAGAATTTAGCTGTAGTGACAAAGAAAAATTTCCAAATGATGCTGATTGCACGTCATTTTGGTAGAAAGTGAAGTTTTTCTCCTTTTTTAGGGGAGTTTTCCCCCCTTACGTAACATTTGGACGGATTGCTCCCCTTAATGGTTGATCTACGAAGATTTTGTTGGCTGCTTTTTTCAGATTCATGCAGATACTTTTCAGTATGACTTGGGCGTTGACTTTTACCGTACCGAAGTAGCTGGCGCGTCCCATTCTGAATAAGTGTTTGATTGTGCCGAAACACTGTTCGACAATGTGGCGTTTTTTGCTGATCAATTGATTCGCCAGCTTCTGGCGTACCGAAAGCGGTTTGTTCTTGTACGCGCGATGCATGATTGCGCTCTTGAGAGATCTCTGCATAACTGTGTTTTTGAGCTTTTCTGTTCATTTCCATCATAATTAAATCAAATACTTACAGAGCTCACGCATTCGATAAAGCCAGTTATGCAGAGGTCTTCTTGATCTTTTGCTTTCTTAGAAATGTTGACAGGGGCAGTGTGAATCCCCCGCACATAACCATCTTGTGCGTCCACCACCAGGTAACTGCGGTAGCCAAACTGCGACTTCTTGCCTTTCTTTAGCCAGGTCGCATCCGGATCCGCACTGTGTTCTTCGGTACAACTGATTCCAGACTGACTGCCATCTTCAAACTGAACAGCCTTACCTTTTCGGCATCCACCTCCAGGGTGATCGTCTTTTTAGGCCGTGCCGCTGACTCAATCAGCATGGCATCAATGACCGCTCCCGTTGCACCCTTGATCATCAATCCGTACACACAGCGCTTGCTCAGTTGTGCAGGAATCTTTTCCTACAATACAAACTGGGCATTCTGAAGGATTGGGATTAAAAATATCCTTCAGACAGCACCCAGGCTTTCCAGCCGGCAAGGCACAACAAAGTAAAGAATGCAGCCACCATATCATCGAACATAACGCCAAAACCGCCTGATAAATGCTTATCGTAATAACGAATAGGCTGAGGCTTGACAATATCAAAGAAGCGGAAAAGCACAAACGCGGCTAACTGCCATGCCCAATCAACCGGAGTAAAGTACAGCACAAAAAGAAAAGCCACCGTCTCATCCCATACCAGACCTCCATAATCTGGAGCTTCAAGTGCTTTCCCGCTGAGACCGCATGCCCATATCCCCACAATAAACATGAGATCGATCAGCAATAAAAAATAAACCGGACTCAGGTACTGATTCAATAACCAAAATAATGGAAATGCAACCAGCGTCCCTACCGTGCCCGGAGCAATCTGGCTGAGTCCGAAACCACCTGAAAATGCAATGAAATAAGCAGGATGGCTGTAAATCAAGCCTAAATCCGGCTTAATGTGTGTGGTTTTGGTGCTCGACAAATCATAAATCTCAGGTACTGAAGTGGTCATATCCTTTAGTCTCCAATGTAATGGTATTGCCCTCGGCGTCCTGCACAACCAATCCTTCTCCTGACACAATTTCGCCAATGCAGGTGAGTGGAATGGCCAGTTCGATTGCCAATGCTTCTATTTTACCTCGGTTCATTTTAGGGGCTGTAAAACATAATTCATAATCATCTCCACCAGCCAGCAAGCACTGTATCGCTAAAGACTGATGCAAATATCTTTTCAAGGTGGGTGATCTCGGTATGTCGGTAATATGAATGCAGGCGGCTTGTTCTGAATTTGTCAGTATATGTCCCAAATCGGCCATTAATCCATCGGATATATCGATCGCACTATGCGCAAGACCGATCAAGCGTTGCCCTAATTCGATTCTTGCAGTAGGTGTCAACAAAGCGGGCAAGCATTGCTCCAGTTCGCTGGATTGCAGGGTTATGCGCCGTAGTTCATGATTAAGCGCCAAAGCAGCATCACCGATCTGACCCGAGATCCAGATATCATCTCCCAATTGCGCGCCACTGCGGCGCAGTGCTTTACCTGCACCCACTTCACCAACAATCTGCACACCAATATTGAGCGGTCCTGATGTCGTATCACCACCGATCAGTTCCACATGATGCTGTTGCGCCAGCGCAAAGAAACCCGCACTGAATTCGCTCAGCCATGTTTCAGAATGTTTGACCAACTCCTCCGGCAACGTTAAGGCCAGCAGTACCCATCGAGGCTTTGCTCCCATTGCCGCCATATCCGATAGATTAACTGCCAAGGATTTGTAGCCCAGCTTGTAAGGATCAGCATCAGCAAAGAAATGCTTGCCGCACACCAAGGTATCGGTTGAAATGGCCAATTCTGCTTGGCTTGTGGATGCAATCAGCGCGGCATCATCGCCAATTCCCAGAACAGCGTTGGTTGCAGGACGTTTGAAATAGCGGCGAATAATATCGAATTCGGAACACACGCTGTTTGACGGTTATTTTTGGTTTTTTGCCAACCTTTGCGCTTCTATTTCAACTGTGCGCAAACGAATGGCCAGTTTATCCAGCACGCCATTCACATATTTATGTCCATCGCTGCCACCATACGTCTTGGCCAATTCTATCGCCTCATTGATGATAGCCCGATAAGGAATTTCCGGATGATGAATCAACTCGTAAGTACTCAATAACAATATGGCAAACTCTACCGGACTCAGCTCAATTAAAGGCCGATCCAGGCAGGGTTGAATAGTTGCATGCAATCCTTCCACATCCTTCAGCGCACCATGCAGCAAGCTGATGAAGTGCTTTTCGTCAATTTGCTTGAATTCATCTGATTCCCGCAGCTGCTGCTCAATAAAACTTGCAGAGCCTCCAGCTACTTTCCATTGATAAATACCCTGCAAAACAAACTCGCGCGCAACCCGTCTACGGCTTTTAGGTTTTTCCATTTTTTGGCTATTAATAGCGTCCGTTTCAATAAGTGTATTGATCATAAAGCGATTTCATCAATCTTTATATGCAAATTAGCCATTTCCAGCGCAGCCTGAGCGCATTCCACACCTTTATGACTCATGCGGGCTATCGCCTGATCATCATTGTCAGCGGTCAATATGCCATTGATGATGGGAATTTCTGTTTCAATTTGCACCAAAGTTAAACCCCGGGCAGATTCGTTTGCAACTACTTCAAAATGAAAAGTATCGCCACGAATCACTGCTCCCAAGGCGATCAGCGCATCAAACTGATCGGATAGCGCCATCCTTTTCAATGTCAGAGGAATTTCCAAAGCGCCTGGCACCGTTGCGATCAGTATATTCGAGTCTTGCACATCATTATTCTTAAGTTCTGCCGTGCAAGCACTCAGCAATCCTTCCCCTATATCAAGATTAAAACGGCTCATGACAATGCCAATGCGCAAATCCGCCCCATCCAGGCTTGGTTCAAATTCCAGAATATTGTCATAGTAAGGCATGTAAAACTCCTATCAGTCTATTGATTAATCGATTATTTCTGATCAATCAGAATTGTATTTTATTGCGAGTGTGTTTCCACGTAACCGGTTACTTCCAAGCCAAACCCTGTCATGCTGGGCATTTTTCTGGGTGTTGCCATCAGACGCATTTTCCCGACGTTGAGATCCTTTAAGATTTGCGCACCAATGCCATGATCACGAAGATCTGTCTTGATCGGAGCAGCGGTGTGCGAATCCTTTAATTGAATGCGTTCAATCAATTTAGCCGAGCTTTCTTTGCGATGGAGGAGAACGATTACGCCTTGTCCGGCTTCAGCAATCAATTTCAGCGCATCATGGATGCTCCATGAATGCGTATTATCATGCATATCCAGCAAATCAATCACAGACAATGGCTCATGCACGCGCACTAATGTTTCAGCAGCCGGATCTATTGTGCCTTTGACCAAAGCCAAGTGTGTAGTATGGGCTGTTTCGTCGCGGTAGGCTGTGAGCAGGAATTCACCATGCAGGGTTTGAATCATGCGCTCGGCAACTCGTGTGACTAAACTCTCCGTTTGGCTGCGATATTCAATCAGATCGGCAATGGCGCCAATTTTCAGTTGATGCTTGCGTGCAAACTCGATTAAATCGGGCAATCGCGCCATGTTGCCATCTTCCTTCAGAATCTCACAAATCACCGAGGCTGCGGTCAAACCCGCCATTCTGGCCAAATCGCAACCCGCCTCGGTATGACCCGCGCGTGCCAGAACGCCGCCTTTTTGCGCCATCAATGGAAAAATATGCCCTGGCTGTACAATATCTTCCGGTTTGGCATCGGCTTTAACCGCCACTTGTATGGTGCGTGCACGATCCGCCGCGGAAATACCTGTAGTTACACCACTGGCCGCTTCAATAGACAGGGTAAAATTGGTGCCCAGAGGAGCACGGTTGGCCGACACCATGAGGGGCAGATCCAACTGATGACAGCGTTCTTCGGTAAGCGTCAAGCAAATCAATCCACGACCATGCGTAGCCATAAAATTAATGGCTTCCGCGGTCACGAAATCCGCAGCAAGAACGAGATCCCCTTCATTCTCACGATCTTCTTCATCCACAAGAATCACCATCTTGCCCAGCTTCAGCTCAGCAATAATATCCTGGATAGCACTGATTTTCATGTATGTTCTCTGTTTAGCCTTAAACGTTTAATAATCTTGCCACATAGCGCGCCAACATATCGGTTTCAAGATTAACATGCATACCTGGCACAAGTTCACTTAAGTTGGTCATCGCCAAAGTGTGCGGAATCAGATTAACAGAAAATTCATCCCCCGCAATCTGATTAACCGTTAAGCTCACGCCATTGACGGTTATCGAACCCTTATGTGCTAGAAATCGCATCAGCGACTGCGACGTTTGCACGCTCAATAAGAAACTCTCGCCTGATGGCTCAAATTTAACCACTATGCCAATCGCATCCACATGACCGCTCACCAGATGTCCGCCCAATCGGTCAGACAACCGCATGGCTTTCTCCAGATTGACGTGCTGACCGACACGATCCAATCCTTGTGTGCAGCTGAGCGTTTCTTGGGAAACGTCCACAGTAAACAAACGATCCGCTAGCGTCGTCACCGTCAGGCAAACGCCATTCACGGCAATACTATCTCCCAGCATCACATCACTCAAATCCAGTTCCCCAGCGGAAATACTCAAACACAATCCGGTCTGGTTGTCTCCCTGGATAGGTCGGACCTGCGTGATTTCACCGATTGCTTGTATGATTCCGGTAAACATTCAAATACTCTCTAACCGTTCAGATATGGCACGAATGATAGGGGATGCAGCAGTGAATTGGAATCTATGTGACATGCAAACTGGAAATTTTGCACGCCTGCGGAGTATACCTTGTTGAATAAAAAACTGAGTGAAAATCAAGAATGGTAATAGAAAAAACGTTTGTTTTGGCGCGCCCAACACGATTCGAACGTGCGACCCCCGCCTTCGGAGGGCGGTACTCTATCCAGCTGAGCTATGGGCGCTTGGATGAACAAACTATTGATGTCATTTGACGGCGACAGGATAACTGCTTTTATCACTCACGTCCAACGGGGATTGTACCGATAGCAATCATTTTACCAACCTCAGACTGATGCTTGGCTCGCCTAAAGAACCCAACGACTACTCCACATCCTTGGCTTCTATTTCTGCCAGCGCAGGGAAAATTTTAACGGTTTTTACAACCCGGTTTTTGGTTTGAATAATTTCCATTGGATAACCCGCAATATTCAACCCAATACCGGCCTCAGGAATATCCTGAAAATGCTCTAAAATAAGACCGTTCAGGGTTTTTGGACCATCCAGTGGAAACTGAAAGTCAAGTTTGCGATTTAATTCGCGCAACAGAGTGCTTCCTTCCACAATGATGCTGCCATCTTCCTGTTTCAGAAAAACACTGCTTTGCGTCGGCGCATGCGTCGTAAATTCGCCGATAATTTCCTCCAGAATATCTTCCAATGTCACCAACCCCATCCATTCACCATATTCATCAACTACCAGACCCACCCTTTTCTGGTTTTCTTGAAACAACTGTAATTGAGAAAATAAAGGCGTGCCTGATGGAATGAAATAAGGTTTGCGCATCACCTTTTCCAGCGTATCTGCGGTTATTTTGCCATTCTGCATCTGATTCAGAACTTTGCGCACATGCACAATACCGACAATGTTATCCATGCGCTCACGATAAATGGGGATACGTGTATGGTGGCAAGTCAATAATTGTGCGTGGATGACATCATCCTCCGCATCCAAATCAATGGCCTCCACTTGACTGCGCGGCACAAACACATCATCCACCGTGATGGTTTCAAGATCAAACAAATTCACCAGCATGCTTTGATGCTTGTGCTGAATAAAATGTCCTCCTTCCAGCACCAGTGTTTTCAGTTCTTCGATGCTGATTTTTTGCTCATGCTCACCTTTTTTCGGCTTCAACCGGAACAGAATCAGCAATCCGCTCACAAACAAATTAACGAACCATACAACGGGATAGAAAATAAATAATAATGGCGTCAATACATAGCTTGCGGCTAATGCAATACGCTCAGGATAAGCTGCGGCAATGACTTTGGGAGTAATTTCACTGAATATCAAAATGGCAAAAGTCACGCTCATCGTTCCAATGAATAATGCAAACTCATCATGTGCAAAAAAGGTGGCCGTAATGATCGCCACTAAAGTCGCAGAAGCTGTATTGAGTAAATTATTGCCAAGCAAAATGACGCCCAGCAATCGATCGGTATTGTCGAGTAATTTGACAGTCAAGCGAGCGCCGCGATGTCCTTGCTTGACCAAATATCGCAAGCGATAGCGATTAATCGCCATCATGCTGGTTTCAGACAAGGAGAAGAAGCCCGACAAGATCAACAGAAACACCAATGCAATCAGCATGATGTGCAACGGCAAATCTTCCAAAGAACACCTTTATAAAGTGATGAAAATGATTCAGGCTGATAATAGCGCATGCGCTAACACAGTCAGCGTATCTATTTTGAATTCAAACAAACGTTTGTCAATAAGAAAATAAATGAAATGGGCCGAACAAGCATTTTCAATCACATCACGGCCAAGGCCGCTCGGATAACTCAAAATGCAACTTGCATGCGCGAAAACAGAATTTTTTCTTCCGGCCGATCAGCAGCGCCATCGGCTCCCTTGCTAAAGTGGGTTTGATGGTAATTCAACTGTAATTTGACATTACGATTGAGATACCAATTGACGCCCACGCCAAAATCCTGTGCTTTTTTGACGGAATCATCCGGATTGACTAAACCATGAGCAAATGCATTGGAATCCAGATTCAATTCCGAATAACGCGTTACCAGCTGCACTGCACCCCATGTGCTAATGTCATCCATTGCTAACGGATCCTTGGGCCGCACTCTGCGAAATGAAGCATCGCCATTGAATACCACCCACGATAACTGAATTTGGAAGGCTTCATTGGTTATTTTGTCAGTATCATTGCCCAATTTTATATCTTGCCGGGAAATCACATATTCGCCTAGAACGCTCACTGGGCCATGATGATAATACAGCTGCGGTGAAATTCTTTGTCGACTCCCATCCGCAAAAGCGCCATCCACATAGGAAGCGATGATTTGCTGACCAGGTGAGCGAAAAGTGGGCAAGTTAGCACCATCTGCTTGCGCATTGCCATGCTGAGTGCCATAACTATAGGCGACACCCAATCCTAAGCCTTGCATGAATTCAAGCTGGCTATTTCTTAGCGGGTAGGAAAAAACCCGGCCAACAAAATCAATGCCGCTGTGGTTTGAACTAATCACATGATCACGCAAACCCGCACTATTATCGACTGCGCCGCTAAATAATCCCACTTGATAGTGCGTCGTATCCCACAGGATATCGCCAAAAACCTGTGCACCGATCTCACGATTGGGTGCCAAACTGGTGGGAAAGGCGCGCTCGTTAAAAGCCAGCGCAGTTGCTGACTGCAAGCGCTCCAAACCAAAAGGTGATTTAAACTTGCCAACGCGCACATTAAAGGGTTTGCTTAATTGACTTTCCACATAGACATCCAGAATACCTGGATTCGACGTGAAACTCGGCATAATATAGAAACTATGAATCTTGCCTAATTTAACCTCGAGGGATGGCTGGATTCGACGCAAAATAAAATTGTCTTGCCCCGAATCGTCCGTATCATCGAAATAAGTGCGTGAATCCAATTGCATAAATCCACTGAGGCGGACTTCGTTGGCACCTTTGTCCCAGCGCATACCCATTCCTGAATGACCAAAGAAAAAACCCGATTTTCTTTTTTTAGTTTTTTTGTCTTTGGAAGCTTTCTTTGTGCTCACCTTCATCGAACGATCGGATGTATCTTCCTGCGCATGAATCACGGTTGAATGAACACTCATCCACACAGCGCAAATCATTATGCAGATCGCCGCCTTTAAAATAGTTATTTTCATATGAGGTGCTATAAAATCTGCGGAATCTTGGAACGATCACCCAATCATCGGTTGAGTGCGTCTTGAATGCATTGTCGATGTGGAGATTTGGTGAATGAAACCGGTTCACTCTGCAGAAAAAAGGAAATCAAAAGTTTTTTCTCCCATACCGCCGCGTCGCATACTAATGGAAAATGAATGTGGCGAATTAGGCAGCAGGCGAAAAGCATAAATTGTTGATAGTCCTTGTGTTCTTGCCTGGGAAATCATTTCATCCACCCACCGCTGACCGCGCTCGATCCGAGTTCTGCCTTGCAATATATCTATTTGGGGTGATTGATTGAGCTCGGCATCCCGCTGATTATCCTTTTCCCCCACCAACACGCACACCGGAATATTCAGAAATTTGGCCGGATCGAACTGTATCTGAGGCAAACTCCGAGATTCTTGAATGCCTCGCGGGTATTTGAGTGTAGGATTGGGAAAGGTATACCAACCCGGTGCTCCCAATACCACTTTGGTGACGCGATCCGGATAAGCGAGCATATAGCGGTGCACAAACTGGGCTCCACCCGAGTATCCGAACAGATAGAGCTTGTGTGCGCTGGCTCCGGTCAATTCAGAAACTTCAGATACTATTTCATTAAGCATGATATCAGCGCGTTTGCCTTTGCGGCCTAATCGCTGATAATCCGGAAAATCTTCTGACGGGAAATAAGGCGCAATCATGACCACTCCAAATTTTTCCGCAAAAGCAGAAAATTTCCTGGCATGTTCCATAGCATTGCGCGAAATTCCATGCACGGTCACAAAAATTTTTGCACTGTTGCCACCACGCTGCGGTACATAAAGAAAATACTTTTGGCGCGTATCCGTTCGTAAAGTGCGCTGCAATACCACTCCGCGCTCCAATACCGGTTTTAAGCGCGGTGGCATAATATCCATTCCCGTAGCGTAAGATGCCTGCAATATCATCAATGCTGCCCCCCACATCATTAGTTTTATATTGCGACTGATTTGCCAAGCCCAAAAAATCGTGCTGTCGGTCCACTGCCCGATAACAGTTCCGCAGGTGAACCCACTTCCAGCAAACGGCCGGCTTCGAGATACCAGATCACGTCCGCAGCCATGATATGGTTTAAGTGATGCGTTACCATTAAGACAGTGCCCCGATGCTCCGCAAGCACACGATCTATCGCCTTATTCGCTTCTGAATCAAGATTGGCATCCACTTCATCCAACAGCAATAGTGCGGGATTCCCCAACAATGCTCGTGCCAGAGCAATACGCTGGCGTTGGCCAACCGACATGCTCAGCCCCCCCTCGGTGACACGCGTTTTTATGCCGTCCGGAAATTGTGCTAACAGTTCATTGATGCCGCAGAGTGCACGCACTCTGGCTACTTCTTTATTCGGGGCATTACGCCACCGGTAACGTAAATTTCTTTCGATAGTGCCGCGCAATAAGGGTAAATCAGGACCTGCCATGCCGATGGCATGCCGCACAGAATCCAGACTATGCTCCGCCAAATTTTGTCCATCCAGCAATACTGTCCCTGCTTGCGGATCTATCAATCTTGCCGCCAATGCCAACAGTGTCGATTTACCTGCGCCATTCGGCCCCACTACGGCTACCACTGTACCAGGCTCTATCGTGCCGCTGAATTGATTAAGGCCACCGGTCACGCTAACCGCATTAAACTCCAAACGTCCTTCTCTGACAGTTAAATCGGGAGCATTGGTTACTTGTGTAACCAATGAAGGGCTATCCAAAAATTCTTTAATTTTTTCACGCGCGATACAAGCACCATGCCAATATTCCTGCACTCGTCCCAAATCACGTAAGGGGGGCAGAAGAATACCGACAATGCTGATCGCAGCAATTACTGAACCTACGCTCGCAGTTCCTGCCGCTACTGCAAAAACACCAGTCAGAAGGGTTGTTGCTGACGTCATCGCAACTGAAAATTCCGTAACCCCGAGAACTTGTCCGGCTACCCGTGCTCTTGCGACCATCGAATCCTGTAAATATTTACCTTGACGAATGATATGTTCTCGCTCGCGATCCACTTGGCCAAACACTTGCACCACTGCAATACTGGTTACTTTTTCGTTCACATTCGCGGCTAAATTGGCCAAACATCGGCGCGACTCCAGCGCAGCGGCACGCATGCGCTTGCCGAATAAATAAGTTACCCAAGCACCCAGCACTAGCGATACCGTTACTGTCAAAGTGAGCTGCCAATTAATCACGCCCAAAATCAATAATGCGGATACGGTTGAAACACCGGCGACTGTCACACGCGACAATCCCATGCTGACCCAGCGCCGCAGCGATGTCATATCGCCGACAAAACGCAGGGATACACCGCCACGACTGCGCTTCTGCAATGTTCGAGGGGTTAGTGAACTAAGGCAGTCATACAATAGAATACGAACCTCGGAAGCATAATGCTGTCCCATGTATTCAGCATCAATTCGTTCCCGCATACGCAGCCAACCGATGCAAGCAGCCATGACTACCAATCCCATGACCAATGCGATCACACGCATATCGATTGCAAGGTGCTCCGGAGTAAGAAAACCATCAAAAATTTCTTTTACCAGCCATGCCGTACCGATTGCTAACCCGGCCTGGGCCAATCCATTCGACACCAGTCGCACAAACAGAGTACGACGGTAGCCATGCAGTATGAGTGGTATTTTCATGTTATCTTTCCACAATAGAGAGTATTAAAGGAATAATGCTATTTATGACAGAGAATCATCCTCTCATCTCGCTGCCGCATTTCGCATGCCACTTACTCGCGAGGAAATTTGCAATACCTTGGCGATCGTTTCGGAACTGAGCGCGGCTTTATCGAGCACAGGCATTCCAGTGATTTTTCCTGTTTCAATAATTGCCAGCGGAGAAGCTGTTAGTCGCCCACTGACAGCTGTAATCGGTAAATTCTTCCGTTGCAGGCATTCGACCCCTGCTGCCGCACCCATTGCATCTCCAGCGGCAAAAATCACGCTATCAACCGTTTTCGCAAACACCCTGGAATCGAGTAATGCGGCTGTTTCGCACTGCAATAACCCATCCGCCACTTCAATGACTATCGCATCCACTTTAGCTACACTCAAATGTGCGACCAGGGTTTCGATAATGCCATCAATCTGTTCTGGGGTTGCCAGATATGTCGATGGATAACCCGCATGCGTAAAATCCAATGTTAATTTAGATCCGGCATCCGTCATCAGCCAAGTATCCCTGCCAGAACCCGTACCAGTCACTTTCGCCGCCCCTACTTTAAATCCTGCATTGGTCAGACCACGAATCAGCGTAGCTGCCGTGGTTGTTTTACCGGCATTCATGGAGGTACCCACCACACCGACCGTGTAAGGGCGAGAAAATAAGCTATTCAGCTTGGGTAGCGCCGTATCTTTCAGATTGATACGCTGATTATTAGCATTTGCCAGTAAACCAATAGGCTCAATGCTGGTCGGTGCTTTGGTATTGGCATGACGCAGATTCATGCGCGCGGCCACACCGCCCGATGCCACCAGATCGCAGGGCCCCAAGTCGGGTGGTACTTGTGCTTCAAATTGATCGGGGGCATAGCGATGACCGTAGCACACGACGATCTCATCCCCAACAAACAAAGCAGAGCGCCGACCATGCGCCAACTCTAATCCGGCATGATGGCCAATCTTGGTGACTTTCGCCAGCACGATGTCACCGGATCGGGGAACCACATCCTCGCCGCTCAACAAAGTGGTCACTCCCTCCAAATCCAAATTACGTGGTGTGTAAGCAAGCTTGGTATTCAACAAGCGTTCTTGACTGATGAATGAAATATCCATTTTTAATTCCTTTATTGATAAATTTAAGAAGATGAGACTAATTAACCACAAGATGTTTTGCCAATATCATGAAAACACTTCACATTAATTATTTCCGAATGATGATTCTGTGGGAATATTGGGCGAAATTTAAAAACAGGATGTAGAGGGGACAAAATGCCCCCTCAGTTTGCTTGAGTATTAGCTCAGAACGCTGACATTGTCCCAACTGGCTTGATCAGGCTGTAGGCCGACTATGGTGATTGACACATCGGATCCAAAACTGACAATAAGATCCTCACCTTCATAATGAACATCGGTCACAAAACCTATCAGATGCTGCACAGAGGTAAGACCCAATCCCGTATCAAATACCAGCGAGTCGTCTTCATTCCCATTAAAATCCGCGATGCGCAAATGCGCCGCCTCGCGAATGACAAAATCATCGGATCCGCCGCCGCCATGGCAATCTTCACCACTACGGACCGCAATCAGATCGTCATCATCAGAGTGAGAAAATCTCAGATTATCTTCAAGCACAAAATGTCCACTGCCAGGGGCATTGGGTCCATTTTGCCAGTGTTCAGAAACGCGATTGAAAACCAAATCGCCATCAGTATCTGAATAACGCGTGATTTCTGTGCCGAAAGGTTTAACTTCCGTGCGGGTCACATCGCCATTACTTTCAACTGTATAAGTTTCAGTGCCATCGTCATCAATTGATTTTTGCTCCCACACGCCATCATCACGTTCAAAAACAGCGACTACTTTGCCATTCTCAACGGTGAATTTATAAGCCTTGTGGTCACCGTCGCCAGGTCTGCCATTATCATCATTGGAATCAGAAGTGACTTTGTAAAACCCATCCGCATCTGGATCGGAAAAGATGGTTACTTCCGGTCCATCAGATGTCTGTTTGGTATGAGTAATCTGATTTCCGTTGATCACAAAGGAATCTCTGCTATCGATTGATTCCCGCTCGGTTATTCCATTCTCAACTTCAAAGTAAGCGGTCACTACGCCATTATCGATTGTGAATGTGTATTGTTTGTGACTGCTTGATGAATCATCATTTAAATCGTCATCGCCTGAGCTCATGTCATTCTCCTAATAGATAGTTTTGATTAAATAAAAGTACTACGGGTGCTCCTCGTCAATAGACCATACTGAATACTATTTATATCCAACATAGGCTATTTAATTGGATCTTGTTGCGCTGCAGTCAATTGCTTACTCCAAGCATCCGGTAGATTCTGAACCCAGCCGTTATACACGACAGGAATTGGCAGAATGCCTTGTCCACCCATGCCTGGATTACCTTTAATGCTGTCATCCATTTTTGTGGTGCTGGCTGAAAATAATCCAATCTTGCCTACAATCTTGGCATCGACTGGATTTCCATCGCCATTAGGATCGGGATCAACCACTAGCATTCTGTTCGAGAATTTGCTTGAAACATAAGCGTAGTAGCCGCCTCCTTTCTTGGCACCATATTGCACACCGTGACAACCGGGATCGCAAGGCAGCATGGCAACCATTTCATCGGTACCGGTATCAACAATAGTTATCGTACCGGTCAGTGTATTGGCAGTAACCATATTTTTCCCATCGGGAGAAACAGGCGTTTGAATCGGCAGTGCACCTACGGGTCCAGCAATTTCGCCCGACACTGGGTTATAGTTTTCAATCAAATTGATATGTTTAGTAACCTGATGCGTATCCATGTTCACAACGGCCAGTGTGCTATCCAGCAAATTAGCCACATAATATTTGCTTGCGTCCGGCATCATGCCTGTTGCCAGAGGATGACTCAAAGGACCGCTTACCGGCAGAATGGCTTCAATCTGATTTGTATGAAAATTGTATTGTGTGGAGTCGCCTGTCAGTACATTAGGCGTTACCATGGTTTTACCATCATGGCTCATCCAATGCGCATGCGCATTACCCCGTCCAATATCAATTCTGCGCAGTACATTGGCTGCAAATGGAGACAATTCCATCACTGAATCGGTGCGCGTATCACCATTATTGGTTATGTGAAGTCGATCTGAATCGGTCAAGGTCATGACATGCGCTGGCGCTTCGCCGACCGATACATTGCGAATCAGCGCACCTGTTTGGCGGTCATAAACGGTTAATTTCTTATCAAACCATTGCGTTACGTAAATAACATTTTGGTTTTTATCAGTCCACATATTGTGTGGATTATTCATTTCAATCGAAGGCAATGCTACTTTACGGGTCACTTGCCAAGTAGCGCCATCAATAGCTGATACGGTACCTGGTTTTTCCTTTCCTGAGGTGGTTTCAAATTGAGTAGCTACCCAGATTTCACCAATTGCGGGCGTTTGAGGTTTTTCCAGTACACTTAATGACACATCATTGCCATATCGGGCATTCAAAACATCCGGTAGATTAACCACACCAATATCGACGCGCACATCAACATTAGGATAAGTAATGTGCCATGGATTATTACTGGCGTAGTCTTGCCAATTAGCTGGATTGGTTGCGATAAAGAAAGTGCGCAGCAGGCGAGTTGCCAGATCGCTACTTGTAGGAACAGTAATGCCATTGATCAAACTAATGGAAGACCCAAGATCTAAACCAGTTGTATTTGGATTATCAACAATCACTGCACCAAACATGTAAGGATGGATGCTACAAGTAAAAACATACAAGCCCGGCGTGGTCAGCGTTACTTCATCACCACCTTTTGTAGGCTTTGTATTAAATGGCATATTTGCGGCACCCGTTGGAAAGATCAAACTGCTTCTTGTATGCACAGTATTTGAATTGCCAGAAAACTTGACCCGCACACCAGGTGATGCAATTGCAATAGAGCGACTTCCTGCTACCTCTGAACCCG
Source organism: Nitrosomonas sp. (assembly GCA_017994575.1). Classification (GTDB taxonomy): domain Bacteria; phylum Pseudomonadota; class Gammaproteobacteria; order Burkholderiales; family Nitrosomonadaceae; genus Nitrosomonas. Next base: position 6,525 of record JAGOKN010000016.1, on the reverse strand, counting down.
TATCAAACCAAGATCCTGGATTATCTGTTAGTTCAAAACTAACTTCGTTATCTCCCGCAGCAGCATGATTGATTGACGCAATAGTCAAAACTGTCGATACAGAAACGATTGCTTTCACAACTTTCCTGAAATCATTATTTTTAAACATAAAATCCCCTCCTCAAAAAATAAAAATTTGCCCTCAACTTCTCGGGGGAAATTCATCAAAATGCACATCATTTATCTGTGTGATATTTTCCCTCGATAGTTAAACTATACGTGGGAAATTTTCCCATGTCAAGCAGCTCTGTAAGATTTCTCTTATAACCTACCAATACCATTATTTCCTTATTAATTATCTGTGTTATTTGATTTTTTCAATCTTTATGTATATAAGTTGCTTGATATAGCCAATCTCATAATCAGCACTTCCATCAGGAAATGTGTAAAATATTCACACATTTTATAGAGGTCAGAAATACACATATATATCTTATACTTATATTATAATTCAGCAATTCTGCAACAGAACACCTATACTACTAATATAAACAATCATCACAATGTGTAAAATTTTCCCACATTATGTTAGAATAATATTTAGACATAACTTCTTATGTCACTTACTTACCCGATAATTTATATGCATGGTGTTCGTCAAATTAACTCTACTCTCTCATTAACGCTTGTTTCTGCACTACGCCGAGTATTACGCCCATTCATTAAGTTGATGCTGGCAAAGGGAATTACCTTTCCCTATTTATCTGAGGTGCTGAAAGATATTTTTGTGGAAGTAGCAGAAAAGGAATTCAGAATCGGAGATAAGCCCTCCACCGATAGCCACTTGAGCTTGCTTACTGGCATTCACCGAAAAGATATCAAGCGATTACGTCAGTGCGCGCGTTCAAATATAGAAACTATCCCGCAAGCTGTTTCATTAGGCGCTCGACTAGTCAGTCTTTGGACAAGTGATGCCCGTTATCTTGACGAAAACAACCAACCCAAGCCTTTGCCAAGATTTACTAAAAAAGGAGGGGATATTTCTTTTGAGGGGTTAGTTGCCAGCGTGAGTTGTGATATTCGATCACGCGTTGTTCTTGACGAATGGTTAAGACTTGGCATCGCTCGCTTTGATGACGATAACTGCGTATGCCTCAACACCGCAGCATTTATTCCAGCCAATGGTTTTGACGAAAAAGTTTACTACTTTGGCCATAACTTACATGATCATGCCGCAGCGGCCACCAATAATTTATTAGGCGTCAGTCAACCATTTCTGGAGCGAAGCGTTTATTACGATAAATTAAGCGCAGAGTCAGTAAAGCTACTTGCAGAGAGATCTGAACTTTTGGGAATGGAATCTCTTCTTGCTATCAATAAAGAGGCCATAGAGCTAGAAAAAAACGATGTACTGCAAAGTGGTCCACACCATCGCATGACATTCGGAATCTACTATTTCAGTGAACCCATTGAATCTGAAGAGTCCGCTGAAATAGAAGCTAATCCGCATAGCTAATGAGCTAAAAATAAACTTGCTAAACAGAATGAGACAAATTTCATATACAGCGATATATCTGAGTATTGCTCATTTATTGAGTATCGCTGCATTGCTATTGATATACTCAGTCAGCGCGTTAGCAAAAAGCAACTGTGAATCGAATACTTCGTTAGTTAATCCTGCAGCTCTCATTCAATCAGGCATAGGAGGCACGGGATCCCCTCAATCTGGCATCGGCGGCACAGGTACTCCTCAAGCGGGTATTGGTGGCACTGGCATTCACAACGGTGGAATTGGAGGTACGGGGCATCCTGAAGGAGGAATTGGTGGCACTGGAAATGTTGCGAGCGATGGCGGTATCGGTGGTACTGGAGTTATTGGCGTTATTACTGGCTTTGCCAGTATCTGTGTCAATGGCGTTGAAATACACTATGATTCCGATACACCAGTCTCAGTGGATGGTCGTCAATCTAAAGCTCGTGATCTAGCAGTGGGACAGGTAGTTGCCGCACGCGCAATGGACACAGGATCTGAACTTAAAGCAAGCAACATTGCTGTCATTCATGCAGCAGTCGGTCCTATTACCGGTATTAATCATGAAAACGGGAAAATGCATGTTTTAGGTCAAACGGTCCACATTGATCAGTCTAAAGATCATGCAAATTTTGCAAACTTAAAAACCGGCGATTGGATTCAAGTCAGCGGGCACAGACTTGCAAGCGGAACCATCGTGGCATCGCGTATTGAAACAAGCTCTCCTCTCGCAGAAGCCAGAGTAAATGGCCATGCCGCGCAAATTGATCCTAAAGGATTTGAAATCAATGGCACTCGTATCAATTTAGATATGAAACAGCTCCCTTCAGCTATTTCTCAGGGCATGGAAGTGTCGGTATCTGGTCATTGGGATGGCAATAATCTGCGAGCACAACAGATCCAAATGGAACCAATGCGTAAAAGCATCGGAGCTGTAGAGCATATTGTGATCGAAGGATTCGTTCACACGCTCAATGGCAAAGAATTGAATTTGGGCAATCGAATAGTCACACTTGACTCTAGTACGCCAATCACTACAGGTAATGCAAGAAATGATCTCAGACCTGATCAACGCATCCAAGTCAGTGGCAGATTAAGTGCTGATCAGCGCATTATTGCAGAGCGCATTGAGTTAAAGAATGAATCACCCATTCAAATTATCGAGAGAAATGACAGAAGCATTTCAGATAACGATAGCAAAGATAAAAAGAACAATTCAGATAATGAGCTTGAAACCCAATCTTATAAAGAAAACGGAAGTAATCGCAGCGGTAGTGAGCATGATGACGACAACAAAGGAGCTTTAAAACGGGAAATTAATAATAATTCCGGCAAAAGCTCTTCTTCCGATAGTGATCATCGCTCAAAAGACTCATCGCATTCATTTAAAGATGATAACAAATCAGATCATTCAGGATCTTCTACAGATAATCAAAAAGATCTCGTGGACAAACCTGAAAAAGCAAGAGAACCTGATTCTTCAGATAGACCTAATGATCATCGGAATAACGATCTCCGAGATAACGATTTATCAGACAAAGTGCGTGATCATGGGGATATTCAACGAGATTTCGATGTACCTGATAGGACCCGCGATCACAGAGAACACCATGATCGCCATGTAGATCGATAAAATAGCGGCGATCAAAAATTAAATACGAAATTTTTCTCTGCTTGAAAAAACACTAACACTGAAATTTCTATTACTTTGGCTGAATCTAAACTGAATTTGCCAGGCCCTTGACCAGAGATCTCTAGTACCTGTCATTCAACTCCAGAGTTATCATCACGCTATATTTTTCTCATGGTTGCCTTGATCCAATAAAACGCACAAAGAATATCTATTCATTTCTTTCCAAGCAAATATTGAGATAAAAACAGGAAAAATACTTATTTACTTTTCAAACAGATAGCTTTATTCTGCGTAAGAAAAAATAAATCACCCTGTAGGAAATAACGTATATATCAACATGATATCTATCATCACCCAATTATCCATAAGTGTTGCCATTGATTATTAAATACTCTCTTTGAATTTGATTAAATCACGCAAATTAAACCCAATTCTTATGCACTCAACATTTTTATTTAAGCAGACAAGCTTAGCTCTGCTGCTAGTATTTGCTTATGGTTCTTCTACAGCATCAGCTGCCAATGGATTAAGCTTTAGTGCTGCAACCGACTTTACAACGGGTAATTATGGTGGCGCCACATCGACTGATATTTGGTATGCACCTTTCACGGCACGCTACGATAATGGACGCGCAACTTTCCGAGTCATCGTTCCTTTTCTGAACATTACAGGACCGGGCAATGTGCTTGGCCCCGGAATTGGTGGCATCGATGGCAGAGGATCAATCATCGGTGGTGGTGACATTGGTGGAGGTTTAATCGGTGGAGGTGGAGGCGGTATTGTTGTTTGTGATGAAGAAAACGATGATTGTTCAAACAACGATGATGATAACAGCGGTGGTGGGAGCGGCAGCGGCGGTGGCGACGACAACAGCGGTAGTGGAAGCGGGGGCGATGACGACAATAACAGCGGCAGTGGCAACGGAGGCGGTGACGACAACAGCGGCAGTGGCAGCGGAGGAGGCGGTGACGATAACAGCGGTAGTGGCAGCGGCGGAGGAGGCGGTGACGATAACAACGGTAGTGGCAGTGGCGGAGGCGGTGACGATAACAGCGGCAGTGGCAACGGAGGCGACGACGACAACAGCGACAGTGGCAGCAGCGGAGGAGGCGGTGACGACAACAGCGGCAGCGAAAGCGATAACTCTGGAAGACAGAGCAAGATTAGCGCCTCGGGGATCACGGGAGGTATACCTTTAGGAGGATCATCTACGACCACATCTTCTCAATCAGGTTTAGGCGATATCATCACAGCATTTAGCTACAATTTAATCGACCATGCACCAACTGGTATTGGATTTGATATTACAACCCGCTTAAAAATTCCTACTGCCAGCGCCAGTCGGAATCTAGGAACCGGTCAGGTCGATTTTGCCATTCAGGGAGATCTGTATAAAACAATCTCGCGCTTCATCTTAAGCGCAACTTTTGGCTATCGTGTGCTTGGCAATCCAGCCGGGGTAACTTTTCATAACGTGCTATATGGTGCCGCCGGAATTGGTTACCAATTGTCATCAAGAACCAGTATAGGAACCAGTTACAACATGGGTCAATCACCGGTAAAACTGCAAGACACCCGAGATATCAGTATCTATGTTTCACAACGGATCAGCGATAATTTCAGGCTCAATATTTATGGTCTGAGAGGTCTTTCGGAACGGAGTCCCGATTGGGGAGGCGGCCTTAATTTACGCTATGTTTTTTAATGATGCTAGAAACTAGCTAGCAACTCATGTAGCACTCATCGAGTCATTGCTAACCAAGCTGGCAAACCACAGAAATCACTCCTCGTTTCGCCCAGCTTGGCTCTGACACCGATATATCAGATCTTCAATAATCCATCTGTCTTGCGTTTTGCAAACAGACAGATTAGATCACAGGCAATATGTGCTGCAGCGAGCGCAGTGATCTGGCTTTGATCATAAGCCGGTGCTACTTCAACGATATCCATGCCAATCAGATTGAGTTCGGTCAATCCACGAATAATGGCTAATGCCTGTGCAGTCGATAATCCTCCGCAAACCGGCGTTCCGGTACCAGGTGCAAAAGCAGGATCGAGGCAATCAATATCAAAGGTAAAATAAGCCGGATGATTACCCACTACGCGTTCAACTTCTGCAATCACTGCATCGGATCCATACCGATGCACCCAAGCAGCATCCAAAACATGGATGCCCATAAAATCATCATTCCAGGTACGAATACCAATCTGCACTGAACGCTTGGGATCAATCAATCCATCATTCACAGCCTTATAGAACATTGAACCATGATTCAGTGAACTGGATTTATCATCAGCCCAGGTATCACTATGTGCATCGAAATGAATTAACGCAAGCGGTTCGCCAATCTTTTCGACATGCGCTTTCAATAATGGATAAGTTATATAATGATCTCCACCAAAGGTCAGCATGCGTGCATCAGATTTAAGAATATGTCGCGCATGATCAACGATTGCATCATGAATCGTCATTGGATTATGAACATCCAGATAGCAATCGCCAAAATCGATCACAGCCAGATTCTCGAATGGATCAAAGCCCCAGGGATAGGGCTTCAACGAAGCAACTTCCGCCGAAGCCAATCGAATCGCCTGTGGCCCTAGACGCGCACCCGAGCGATAAGACACCGCCAAATCAAGTGGAATCCCACTGATAACAAGCTCAGCATTAGTAAGATCCTTGCTGTAATTACGCCGCATGAAGGAAAGAACTCCTGCAAAAGTGGGCTCGCGCAACAATCCATAAGGACTATTACGTGCTATGGCGCCATCGATCTGGATGTCACTGTCATCAATCATTTTCAATCCTTCTTTCAGTAGATATATCGGAAAATAGCCTACAAATAACTTGTTTCATCGCAAAAAATCTGTTGGTTTCGCACGAGGCCACCTACTAATCGTGCTCTCAAGTATGAGACTGATGATAATATGGTCAGGTAGAATTAATTCAAATTTTTATGTTGCGTTGAATAGCCATTAGAAGCTTTAAAATAGATATTCACCGGAAGATACCGTTATAATCTTACTGTTTATTATAGAACTTGTGCATCCAAGGATTTTTCTATGCAACATTTCATCTATACCAAGCATATTGGGGTTATGTTATTCATATCCGGCCTACTTGGCGGTTGTGCTTCAATGTTTTCTCATGCGCCATCCGATTCAGCCGGATTAGGTAGTCATAGAGCGCCTAACATAAATGCGCCCTACAATAAGCCTTATAAAGTGCGCGGTATCACTTATTATCCCTTACGATCGGCTGCTGGATATAATGAAGTTGGAACCGCTTCCTGGCATGGTTCTGAATCAGGCAATCGTACCGCCATGGGCACACGTTTTATTCCACACCAGTTAACCGCAGCACATAAAACACTCCCTCTAC
>JAGOKN010000088.1 GCA_017994575.1 Nitrosomonas sp. | reverse complement strand
GGTTTGCCATGCTTCGATATGAATTCGTCGTGCTTCTGATGATGACATCGTTCCTCCTTGTAAAAGGCTTGAGGATAGCGATGATGTATCAGGGTGTTAATGTGGAAGGGTTAGAGGCTTACCGTCATTTTGGCAGAAAGTGAAGTTTTTCTCCTTTTTTAGGGGAATTCCCCCCTATGCTGATTGACATGTGTCATCGATAGCTGCTTGGAAATGTATCATTTCGCTCTGGTTGACAGGGGCGGTGTGCAATCAGCGTGGCATCAATGACCTCCCGTCGCACCCTTGATCATCAATCCATGTGATTGAAGCTGTTCATTGATAGAGGCCAGCAGATCATCTAGCAGGTCGTTGGTCACTAGCCGGTTACGGAACCGGCATAAAGTGGTTTCGTCCGGTATCGCGTCCGATTTTGCTCCAACTGTTTTTTAATTGTGCCTCTATTTTAGTTGGCTATTGCGCTGGCAGGGGGGTTGTGCAGGAGTCTTTGAAATACTTCTTTTACCAAATCAATGCCTATCGTTGTAATCTTCATGTTAGTGGGCGTCCATTCCATTAGGCCACTGAATGAAAAAAGCTTCTCCAAACTCGCGCGGGCTTACCAATGAAGGCGCCGCAACAGCGATATCTTCTTTTTCTGATGAGATTGCATGCGACGCAGGATATCATCTAATGACTGGATAGCTTCGATAATATGTGCCCCCTTGTTCAGCATAACGCATTCGGCACGTACACCCATCGCCGCATCGGTAATTTCAGCACGACTGGGTTTGCCGCTCTTGGATAATCCCTCCAATACCTGGGTAGCCCATATGACTGGCAAACGTGCAGCCTCAGCCAACCAGAGAATTTCTTCCTGCAACTCGGCTAATCTTTCATAACCACACTCAACAGCCAGATCGCCACGAGCGATCATGACGCCCACATTTGGAGAATGCAATAATGAGAACAATAACATTGGCAATTTTTCGAATGCAGTACGTGTTTCTATTTTCAGCACAATGCCGAGTTTCTCAGCATTAAGGCGTTTTAGATGCTTTTGTAATAGCTCGATATCTGCAGGACCACGAACGAATGAAAGTCCGATCATATCTGCATGCTGCACGATAAACTCCAGATGCTCAATATCTTGTGCCGTCAGGCCATTCAATTCAAGTCGGCTGTCCGGCAGGTTAATGCCTTTATTCGCCAACAACTTCTCTCCACCCTCTCGGGCCTGTGTGATTTCGACTACTAAATTATTTTTGCTGACACTGCGAATTACGCCACCGATTCTGCCATCGTCGATCAGGATGCGTTCGTCCGGCTGAACATTTAGAAATACTTCCGGCAGGGAACAGGCAATACTGGCCGTGCACAGCAATCGTCCGCTAGCATCAAATTGGGTCGGCGTACCTGGCAAGGGCTCACTCGTGATATTCAAGCTGTCTCCAATGTGCAGGCGGATCAATCCAGGTACTGGAGGTAATGCGCCGATGATGCCATCGCAATCCACCCGACGTGGATGCCCGGACATGGATGTTCGCAGCAGATTGAGTTTTATACCGGAGGTGATATAAGTGGTTTGGCTCGACTCACTCCAAAAGCCTGCCCCGCTTTGACCAGTCAGTCGTAGCATGCGAGAGGAGCCTCTAGCGTCAGTAAACTCAATGATATCGCGCAATGTTGCTTTTGCCAGCCAATCACCCTGTACAGGCAGGCAAGCATCGGCGTGAGCCGGACTGGCATCATCATCGGTTTCGGGATGAAGCCATATTCGCGCAGGTGCAATCACGTTACCGTATAAGTCTCGCTGCGGTTTCCATTTGAGTACAGCGGGACCAGGAGCGATTTCACCGGTACGCAACTTGGGACCGCCCAGATCCATCAGGATACGACAATTCCTGCCAGTTTCACGGCGCGCCAAATTGATTTGCTCAATCATGCGCGCCCATATTTCAGGTGTGTCATGTGCACAATTAATTCGGGCGCAATCCATACCATGAACGAGCATATCTTTGATCAACAAATAATCATTTGCCATTCCGCTCGACATCGTGACCATAATTCGAACCTGGCGATGCGAGGGGGGATTGCCAAATAAATGATTAGTATTGCTTTCAAGCTGCACAATACCCATCGCCTCCAGAGGAAGTGATATTTTTTTAGCTGATTTCTTGCCTAGTGCACAACCCAAAAGATCAATGATGGCATTGAGATTGGAGAGAACGTGCGATTCCATACGACCTAACGATGAAAGACCAGACGCCGCCAATCTTTCTTGCAGTGACCGCATATCCCGTCGCCTCAGGCCAAGGTAGTGAATAAGATTAATGGTACTAGACAGATGGAATGGATTTACATGCTGCAATGTTGCCGAAGACGAGTGCTCAAGCTCCAACAGTTCATTCCGCAATTCCTCCAGCTCATGCAACAAGCTGGCATACGGATGCAGCTCTTCAGATTTGTGTGAACTTGATTGCTGTTTGAGCATAACCTCATCAATTTTCAGGCATTACTAAAAGTAATCCAACAAATTGTAGAAAAAATAAGTTACATAAATATGACAGATCGCCAACTGCGCATAATTATTTGGAAGAAAGAGCCCCAGCATATCCGAGAGATCCGACTTGAGGTTTGTCGTCAAATATGGAGTCCATTGGTTTAAGCGGCTAGTAGATTTGAATAGTATCGCCGCGAAAATTGCGCTGGTGAAAAATTACCCAGCAGCTCTGTATACATCACAAGTAAGGGTAAACAGTATTTCCAAACAGATGGAGTTCGACCTCATGGAACAAATGATGCGATCAATTCACTAGTGAATCGATTGGCATAATCGAGGAAGTTCATGGACTAGTCGTTGATGTAATCTGGGATTGTTTGCCACCGCTGCATCAAGCCTTGTTTTTTATTTATCACAATCAGAATTATCTGTTTGTTAAACGAAAGAAAAAAGCGATTTCAGATAATTTTGTGATTTAAAATTTACCTAAAACTAGTAGTCGATAAATATGAGGCCTTGAATTCATGACTTGTTCAGTTTCAGTTGACAAGGTTGTTTGGTTCGGACGCAGAATTTGATAATGGGTGGGCAGAACCGTGCTAGCGCTAATTCCCAAGATGAGGGCCGGGTGTTGCGACTACTACTACAGTTCCGCCCATAGATGAAATCAATAAAAGAACCCAGCGCACTAGGAATTGGACGGGGAGGTCAATGCGCTGGGCGGAAGCTACCAGCGACTCGACATGGAATAAAAGGATGGGGTAGCTGGTATCGACTATTCTGAGGGATATTTATTACAGAATGATGAATTGGAGTTCATATTATTGTCCCATTTTTGCGCCAAATAAGACGCAAAATTTTATATTTTTGTTCTATTCTTTGATATTTTGTACCAAACTGGTTTTTGTTTATTTTTCTGCGCTAATCCCTAATTGATGCACTTTTCAAGCATTTTTTCTTTCCTCTTATCTAGTGCTGGTGGCTCTGGTGGTGCAAATGGTCAAATTACTACTAGGCGCATGATGAATCCAACACTATCAAAAGGAAGTAGCCCGGGGTATTCTCGTGGTTGCTTCAAGTATGAAAATTCAGCATCTTCTAAACCGCAAGGTGTAGATCCATATACTGGAAACACGCTATCCAACGTACAAACGCATTTTCTGAGGTTTGTTGCTTAATGCAGTGTTTGTCAGTGTTGCGGCAATGCGTAAGATATCAATTGCTATATCATTTTCATAAGATTCTCCTGTGTTAAATAAAGATTGCGTTTCTGAGTTGCGATAGCAGTTTAATACAGGAATATGTCATCTAAATGTCACACAAGATAATTAACAAATAAGCTACACTCTCAAGCGAAGCAATCAAACTGGGAAATATGCTATGAAGTTCGATACCCCACTGCGTTATCCGGGCGACAAAGCCAGATTGGCAGACTTTTTCAAGATGGTTTTTAGACACAATGCCTTGCTGGACGGTCATTATGTTGAGCCATATGCTGGTGGTGCGGGGATAGCGCTAAACTTGCTTACTCAGGGCTATGTATCCTGCATCCATCTGAACGATTTGAGTCCTGCCGTATTTGCTTTCTGGCATAGTGTTATCAATCAACCGGAAGAACTTTGTAGAGCCATTCATGATGTAAAAATAACAAAAGAAGAATGGCTTAAACAAGAAGCTATTCTTAATACACCTGCCGATCATAGTCTGCTTGAGGTCGGATTCTCGAACTTTTTTCTGAATCGTACTAATCGACCGGGAGTGCTCTGGAAAAACGCATTCAGGGAAATAAAACAGAACGAGCTTTGGGCGGTTGATCCTCGTTTTAACAAAAATGAGTTGATTCGCCGGATTGAATGGATTGCAATGTTTCGTCCACGGATTCGCTTGTATAACCTGGATGCAGAAGAATTTATTAAATCCGTATTGCCTACACTTCCAAGTAAAACGCTCGTTTATCTTGATCCTCCCTACTATGTCAAAGGATGGTGGCCTTATGAAGGCGACTATTCACATGATGATCATGCGAACATCGCAAAGCTGGTCAAGGAACAGATCGACCAGTATTGGATGGTTTCATACGACAATGTACCAGAAGCCATTGAAATGTATAAAGGTTACCCATCTATAGTTTATGATATGAAGCAGCGTGCGCGAGATAGCTACATAGGTACTGAAGTCATGTTTTTTAGCAATAGGCTGATTATTCCTGATGTAGATAATCCTGTGGATCTGAAGGCAGCTTAATTGCGCACCAGATTACATGGAAACGGTGGAGCGCGCTATTTTGTGGACAAAATTATCCAGTAGCTCGGCCTCACGCTTAAGCGCCAAGATTTGTTCTTTGCAATACACAGATTCATTGTTCATTTGCTCGCCTTAATCAACCTGGCCGCTTGTTCGGATCTGTTGATACACGTCCCGCATCAGATGGCTGGCAGCAACATTTCTAAACACTTCGTCATTCATCAGGCGAACGAAAATTTCTTCGTTGCCATCCATGCGCTCAATAAACAGGTTCTCGAGCTGCTTGTTGAATACCGGTTCGAAGTTTTCGATGCTATTGGCCATGACCGCCTGACGTAACAGATCATTGGCCACGGCGGTTTCGCAGATTCTGAATAGGCGTTTGATTGATTGTGCCGAAACACTGTTCGACAATATAGCGTTTTTTGCTGATCAATTGATTCGCCAACTTCTGGCGTGACGAAAGTAGTTTGTTCTTGTACGCGCGATGCATGATTGCACTCTTGATTTTTTGCTTTCTTAGAAACTGCCGATTGGCATTGGCTTCCGGATCCCTTGTCGGCATACACTCGATTCGCCTCGATATGCGCACCATCGATCGCTGCTTGAGAATGTATCATTAGGGCGTGCCGCTGACTCAATCAGCGTGGCATCAATGACCGCTCCTGTCGCACCCTTGATCATCAATGCGTACACACAGCGCTTGTTCCAACGCAGCATCCGATAAACTATGCCACTGACCCAGTAGGATCGTTTTGAACATCAACAGCGCATCAAACGGTTCCCGTCCTCCACCATGCGATATCTCGCGCTTGTATAAACCTCTGAGCTTCGGACGTAATTCCTCCCAGTCAATCAGGGCATTAATCTTCATCAGCACGCCATCTCTCTTCAATCGCTCTGACAATTCCAGTGTTCCGAAACTCATCTGTATCTTTTGCTTCAACTGTTTTTTAACTGCCTCTATTTTAGTTGGTTATTGCACTGGCAGGGAAGGTTGTGCAGGAGTCTTTAATCTACTAATTGTTGTAAAGACATAGCTGCTTCGTCAGTTAAGGGTGACATAGTTCTCACAAATGTTAGCGGGCTTGCACTGCATCACTGGTTCGATTGGGATGGTTAGGAAACAAATCAAGACGGCGTGGCTTAATAAACACTTCATCGCCTTTCATCAGCCGCAATTCCCGGAAACGCTCCTTACTGATTTCAACCTGAATAGGCGTTGTATCCACGTCATTCTTGCGTACCAGTTCCAATCTCACGATCGGTCCCACGGAAAGAATATGAACAACCAATGTGGCCAATACGGCGTCTCCGTTACGCGTGCGCTCAACTTCAATTTCATGGGGACGCACGTAAGCAACGGCTGTCAATTCCTCAGCTTCGGGATGATCAGGCGCATCCACTTCGATATCGCCAATCCAAGCACGCCCACGATGCAATCGGCTATGAAACAGATTTACATTACCGAGAAATTCGTAAACGAATGGACTGGCGGGTTGTTCATATACTTCATCCGGTGTGCCAATTTGTTCAATGCGCCCCTCATTCATGACTACCACCCGATCAGCCACTTCGAGCGCTTCTTCCTGATCATGCGTGACAAATACGCTGGTGATATGCATGTCATCGTGCAGTCTGCGCAACCAGGAACGCAATTCTTTGCGCACCTTGGCATCCAACGCACCAAAAGGCTCGTCCAGCAATAATACTTTCGGTTCCACTGCCAGCGCCCTTGCCAAGGCGATACGCTGGCGTTGGCCTCCGGAGAGTTGGTGTGGATATCGATCTGCCAGCCAGTCCAGTTGTACCAGATGTAGCAATTTCATGACGCGATCGCGTATTTTCGCCTCAGCGGGACGAAATTTCTTAGGGCGCACACGCAAACCAAACGCAACATTCTCAAAAATGGTCATGTTGCGAAATAGCGCATAGTGCTGAAACACAAACCCGACTTGACGTTCACGTACATGTTGATCGGTGGCATCTTCGCCATGGAATAGCACTTGCCCACTGTCAGCGGTCTCAAGCCCTGCGATCACGCGTAGCAAAGTGGTTTTTCCAGAGCCTGAAGGACCCAGCAATGCCAGCAATTCACCGGAGTGCACTTGCAAATTCACATCATGCAGTGCTGTGAAACTGCCAAACTGTTTTGATAGATTAAGGACTTCTATGCTCATTCGTGACCTCGTTGTTTTTGATGTTGTTTGTTCCTGGCTTCGATCAGTGTTTTCAATGCCAGTGTCACCAATGCCAGTAACGCCAGCAGCGAAGCCACTGCAAAGGCGGCTGCGAAGTTATATTCGTTGTAAAGGATTTCGACATGAAGTGGCAAGGTATTGGTGCTGCCGCGAATATGACCCGATACCACGGAGACTGCGCCGAATTCACCCATAGCGCGTGCATTACAAAGGATGGCGCCATACAGCAAGCCCCATTTGATATTGGGTAGTGTCACATGATAAAAGGTTTGCCAGCCGCTCGCGCCCAGCACTACAGCCGCTTCCTCCTCTTCGGTACCTTGCGCCTGCATCAATGGAATCAGCTCCCGCGCAATAAACGGCACCGTCACGAAAACAGTCGCTAACACTATACCGGGTACCGCAAATATGATTTTCAGATCATGTTCCGCCAACCATGGACCTAACCAGCCCTGCAAACCAAACACCAGAACATAGATCAACCCAGAAACCACCGGTGATACAGAAAAAGGCAAATCGATTAATGTAATCAATAAATTCTTGCCACGAAATTCAAATTTCGCAATAGCCCAGGCAGCAGCAACACCGAATACCATATTCAAAGGCACTGCAATCGCTGCAACTGTGAGCGTCAACTTGATTGCAGACAAGGCATCGGGGTGTGTGATTGCAGCCAGATACACATCACTGCCTTTCTTCAGCGCCTCATAAAAAACTGAAATGAGCGGAATAAACAGGAACAAGGTTAGAAACGTCAGCGCCAACCCGATCAGCCACCAACGCACCCAGGTGGGTTCTTGCGTAGCTCGTTCTTTACGCGCCGCAGGAGACAAGGGAAAAGTAATTGTTGTCGTCATCGTCATCACCTCATGACTCAATACTGCGGCGTCGACTCCACCATTGCAGTAGATTAATAATTAATAACAGGATAAAAGAAATCACCAGCATCACAACCGACAGGGCCGTAGCGCCTGCATAGTCATATTGTTCCAGTTTGGTAATGATCAGTAGCGGAGTGATTTCTGAAATCATCGGCATATTTCCGGCAATAAAAATGACCGATCCATACTCACCGATTGCCCGTGCAAACGCGAGTGCAAAACCTGTCATCAAAGCTGGGAAGAGCGCCGGAAAAATGACGCGAGTGAAAGTCTGCCAGCGATTGGCGCCAAGCGTGGCCGCAGCTTCTTCCAGTTCCGATTCGATGTCCTCAAGTACCGGTTGTACGGTTCGCACCACGAATGGCAAACCGATAAATGTAAGCGCTACAAAAATCCCAAAGGGCGTAAAAGCCACTTTGAATCCCATAGGTTCCAAAAATTGACCGATCCAGCCATTACCTGCATATAGCGCTGTCAGGGCAATACCGGCTACTGCCGTTGGCAGGGCGAAAGGTAGATCCACCAACGCATCGACTAATTTTTTTCCTGGAAAATGATAACGCACCAATACCCAGGCGACCAACAAACCGAATACGGCATTGACCATTGCGGCAGCAAACGAAGCACCAAAGGTCAATCGGTATGAAGCCATCACGCGTGGCGTAGTCACGATGGTCCAAAATTCCGGCCAGGTCAATTCGGCAGTTCGGATAAATGCTGCGGACAGTGGAATCAATACGATTAAACTCAAATACAGCAGCGTAAATCCGAGCGCCAGATTAAATCCTGGCAAAATACTGTGTTGCTTGAAAGTACTCAATGAAGATCTCCTATAATTGATTTAGATTGACAGGCAAATGGCTGAAAACTAATTCACTTGATAGCAGCATTCTTCGATGGTTAACAGGAAGCATATTTTGGTAGTGCTCATGCCTTTTCTCCAGCTATTAAAAACTATCGTGCTTGTTCTGGATGCGATGCAGTACACTGATGAGCACATCGATATCCGCGCATGTGTTATATAGCGCCAATGATGGACGAACGGTTGTTTCGAGACCAAAGCGGCGCAAAATGGGCTGTGCGCAGTGGTGACCGGAGCGCACGGCTATGCCCTCCCTATTCAGCGCTTCACCGACTTGTTCGGAAGTGAATCCTTTGAGTGTAAAAGATAGTACGCCCGCTTTTTCCTTTGCTGTGCCGATGAGTCGCAAACCAGAAACTGTGTTGAGGCCACGCGTTGCATAAGTCATGAGCTGATGCTCGTAGCGATTGATGTTGTCAATGCCTATGCGTTGCACATAATCGATCGCAGCGCCCAAACCAACAGCATCAGCGATATTGCCCGTGCCCGCCTCAAAACGAGCAGGTGCGCCATGATAAGTGGTCTTCTCGAAAGTCACATCGCGGATCATATTGCCGCCGCCTTGCCAAGGCGGCATGGAATCCAGCAATTCGGCTTTGCCAAAAAGCGCCCCAATTCCGGTCGGACCAAATACCTTGTGACCGGAGAAAACGAACCAGTCACAACCCAGTTGCTGTACGTCAACCTTCATATGAGAAACGGATTGGGCACCGTCCACCAATACACGCGCACCGACTTGATGGGCCATCTCAATCATTTGCCGGGCCGGTGTTACTGTACCCAGGGCATTGGACACTTGCGAGAATGCAACCAGTTTGGTACGTGAGTTGAGCAATTTTTGATATTCTTCCAACAATATTTGCCCATCATCATCCACAGGCGCTACGCGCAATTTGGCGCCTTTCTCGTTGCATAACTGTTGCCAGGGAACAATATTGGCATGATGCTCCAGCCAGGAAATCACGATTTCGTCCCCTTCGCTGATATTCTGACGTCCCCAACTTTGCGCAACAAGATTGATGCCTTCAGTGGTGCCGCGCACGAAGATAATTTCGTCAACAGATGGCGCATTGAGGAAGTGCTTAACTTTCTGGCGAGAGGCTTCATAGGCATCGGTGGCACGCGCTGCCAGTTCATGCGCAGCACGATGAATGTTGGAATTCTCATGCTGATAGAAATGAGCAAGGCGGCTAATGACAGCCTGTGGTTTCTGCGTGGTAGCGGCGTTATCCAGCCAGATTAGAGGCCGGCCGTTCACGAGCTCCTTTAAAATCGGGAAATCACGCTTGATGGCATTGACATCGAATGCTGAACGACCATTCACAAACTGCGGTTCGCGTTCGGTGCGACCAAGGGATGTAGCTTCTTCAAGAAAATAAAATGAAGATCCCAAGGTCGGACGGGGGGGTGCAACTGCAGGTGTGGTTGTAGCGTTCTGCGCCGGCACCGATAGTGCCCGTAATTCCGCTTCGAAGGGTAACGGAATGGTTGCAGGTGACGAAGATAGCAATGATTTTGCATACGTGTGATCTGCGGTAAAAGTAGGAATCTCCAACTCCGGCACAGTCACCGGAGAATGTGCTTCGGTAGCCGTGACCGTACTCGATGAAGCAGAAAACAGTTCATTGACCATGCGTGTCAGTAATGCAACATCTGGCAGATAACCGGATGTCGCATTCACGTCATTGCCTATTGGATTATCAAAATTATTTGTATTCATGGTATTTACCCACTTCGACATTTTCCAGAACGCCAAGAGCATCTTCGGTCAATACCGCTAATGAGCAATACAGGGAAACCAGATAAGAGGCAATCGCCTTGTGGTTGATACCCATGAATCGCACCGATAACCCCATCCCTTGTTCACCCGGCAATCCGGGTTGATAGAGTCCGACCACCCCTTGGCGGCTTTCACCAGTACGTAACAAAAGAATGTTGGTTTTTCCACCCGTAACATGGAGCTTATCGCATGGAATCAGGGGAATTCCGCGCCAAGTCAGGAATTGCGATCCAAACAAGGCGGCTGTGGGAGGCGGAACACCGCGCCGCGTGCATTCGCGACCAAAGGCAGCAATCGCCAGCGGGTGCGCCAAAAAGAAAGCAGGTTCTTTCCAGACACGTGCGATTAATTCATCCATATCATCCGGTGTAGGCGCACCTGTGCGCGGCTTAACCTTCATCGATTTGGCTATATTATTCAGCAATCCGTATTCTTTGTTGTTGATCAACTCACTTTCCTGACGTTCTTTGATCGTTTCAATGGTCAATCGCAATTGTTCACGAATCTGGTTGTGTGGACTGCTGTAGAGGTCTGAAACACGCGTATGTACGTCCAATACGGTATTGACCGCATTCAATACATATTCCCGTCCCCATTCTTCGTAATCCACAAATGTCGCAGGCAATTCACGCTCATCCTTGGCGGAGCAGTCGACTTCAACCTGCTCAGGATCTTTCACTTTGTTGACACGGTAAATACCGGCTTCGACCGGCACCCATTGCATCAAGTGGGTAAGCCAGCGCGGTGAAATGGTTCCCATCATTGGGATGGTTTTTGTGGCATTGGCTAGCGTTCTGGCCGCCACATCACCTAATGCTGTGTGTGCTTGATGAATATCTGTCATTTCATTTCTCCTATGGTTAAATTACTACATTAATCAATAAATGCTTGTGTCTGTTTGCTCTGAAACTAGTAGGTATTGCGCGGAGCAATCCATTCGATGGCGTATGCTGGCTTGCTGAGTAAATTTCCTTGTAAGTAATCTGCATTCGCCTGTCTGGCAGCAACTAATTGCTCGGGTGTTTCTATATCCCTCACCAGCAGGCTCGCACCCAAGCTGTGAATGGTATCCACCAGTGCATTGACGGTTTCATGACGCACGAGATCAACCGCCTCAATGCGCACGATATCCGGATATAAACTGCCTAGCTCTATCATCCAGTCACTGCGGGTACCGCTATAATCCGCTGCAATTTGGTAGCCGCGAGAACGGTAATTGGTAATGACATGTTGCAGCAGCTTCCAATTACGATTAACGATAGGCGGAATTTCAATGACTACACGCGAGGTTCTCACTCCGATCAGGTCGAGAAAATTTTCAAATGCACGGCCATGATCATCTTTTACGCTTTCCAACAGGCGCGGGTGAACATCGACAAATAAGCTGCCCAATTTGGAAGGATTATTAAAATAATAGTTAAGCGCGTGAACT
>JAGOKN010000087.1 GCA_017994575.1 Nitrosomonas sp. | reverse complement strand
TGCATCTTTTATCTGACACCTTGTTTGAGACTCGCTTCTATAAAATCATTCAGATCCCCATCAAGAACACTTTGGGTATTACCTACCTCAAGATTTGTTCGCAAATCCTTTATGCGCGATTGATCCAGCACATAGGATCTGATTTGATGCCCCCAACCAATATCTGTTTTTGTTTCTTCTATCGCTTGCTTCTCATCATTGCGCTTACGCAATTCAGCTTCATATAATTTGGATTTTAGCATTGCAAGCGCATCTGCTTTATTACGATGCTGTGAACGCCCACTTTGACACTGCACCACTATTCCCGTTGGATTATGAGTAATACGAATAGCAGAATCTGTTTTATTGATATGCTGTCCACCGGCTCCCGATGCTCGGAATGTGTCAATCCTTAAATCTGCCGGATTAATTTCTATCTCGATCGTATCATCGATTTCAGGGTACACGAATACACTCGCAAAAGAAGTGTGCCGCCTATTGCCAGAATCGAATGGTGACTTCCTTACTAGGCGGTGCACCCCTGTTTCGGTTCGCAGGTAGCCATAAGAATATTCACCCGTGACTTTCAAACTGGCACTTTTAATACCTGCAATATCTCCAGGAGATTCCTCTAGCACTTCCACATTCAGTCCCTGCCGCTCACAATATCGCAGATACATACGTTCAAGCATCGCGGCCCAATCTTGCGCTTCCGTCCCTCCAGATCCTGATTGTATATCTACAAAGCAATTGTTAGGATCCATAGGATCCGAGAACATGCGTCGAAACTCCAAATCAGCGATTACTTTTTCAACGTTATTGACATCAGCAGAAATACTTTTTAGCGCCTCATCATCTGATTCGCTCCTGGCCAGATCAAATAATTCCTGCGCATCTTGCAGCTGTTGTTCCATTTTCCCCAATGTCACAACAGTATCTTCGAGTAGTTTTTTTTCCCGACCTATTTCTTGAGTACGTTTACTGTCATTCCAAATAGTCGGATCTTCAAGTAATCGATTTAATTCGCTTAGTCGTATTTGTTTCTCATCGAAGTCAAAGCAACCTCCGTAATTCACTGGCCCGATTATCCAAGCCCTGAAGGTGATTTGAGATGGCATTAATTTGTTCTGCTTCCATTATATTTACCTTAAATTTAGTTTATTAATTATACCCATAAGTCAACCCGAATTTTTTGTATACCTACCATTATCTTAGATCAACCATCTTTCCTTCTAATACAATATTAAAATCCCATGCTCAGAATTCATGATTTCTGAACTCCTGATTTAAAAAATACATATAATCTATTTCTAATACTTATTATTCTGCAGACTCTATTTTTAAATTCAATTTTCTAACCAATCATTTCACAAGCTCAACGATGTCAAAGTTTCTTGCTTTAATCCCAGCAGCTGGTTCCGGTTCTCGCATGGGTAACGAATTACCCAAACAATATTTGTCATTAAATAGTAGGCCAATGATATACCATGCAATCAACACGCTATATCAAAACCACTGGATAAGCCATATTTTTGTCATACTCACTCCTAGCGATGATGAATGGGTCAAATATAATTGGTCAGAGTTTTCAGAAAAACTCATTGTACTTAACTGTGGCGGAGCCACTAGAGCAGAAAGTGTATTAAATGGGCTTATCACCGCAAAACAAAGGAGTCTGGTCGATACAAACGATTGGATATTAGTGCATGATGCTGCACGACCTTGCTTAACTCAAACTCAGCTAGATAAATTAATCAATGAATTAGCAAATGACGAAGTTGGCGGATTACTGGCGGTACCCGTAGCCGATACATTAAAGCGCAGTAACACTCAAGACCGAATTGCGCATACCGAATCTAGGGAAAATCTATGGCAAGCGCAAACACCTCAGATGTTTAGATACGATCTACTCACTAAAGCATTGCACAACACAATGAATATAACCGATGACGCCAGCGCCGTTGAAGCCATGGGACTGCAACCTAAACTGGTACTCAGCGATACTTACAACTTCAAAGTGACTTATCCCCAAGATCTGGCCCTAGCAGAATTAATCATACAAAAAAGGAATAATCCATGAGCACAATCAGAATCGGACAAGGCTTTGATGTACATCAACTGGTTGAAGGTCGTCAATTGATTATTGGTGGAGTAACGATCCCCTATGACAAAGGGTTGCTAGGCCATTCTGATGCTGATGTATTACTTCATGCAATTTGTGATGCACTGATCGGTGCTGCAGCGCTAGGAGACATCGGCAAACACTTTTCTGATTCGGATCCACGCTATAAAAATATCGATAGCCGCGTATTACTGCGCAATGTACATAGCTTATTAGAAAGCAATGAGTACAAAATCATCAATATTGATGCCACTATTATTGCTCAAGCGCCGAAAATGGCACCTCATATTCCTGCCATGATTTCTAACATTGCACAAGACCTCAATATTCACATCAGCAATATCAACATCAAAGCTAAAACTGCCGAGCGGCTAGGTGCAATTGGTCGTCAAGAAGGTATTGTGGCAGAAGCTGTATGCTTAATTGAGCGGATGTAGGCTAGATTGATTGGCCGGTGCAGTCATATTGCTGGCAGGCCCCTTCGGGTATTTTTTGCTATTTTTCCGAATCAAGCTGCGCAAGATCAATTGACTCGGCAGACTGAACTGCTCGAGCCGATCTGTGGAGGATACAAAGTAAAAAAAACACACCTGCATCTCACATTGCTATTTCTAGGAAATGTAAGCATTCACCGCATTGAACCCCTGCAAGAAGCTATGAAGGCTATTTCAGAAAAGGAATTTGAAATAAGTTTAGAGGTAATTGGTTATTGGAAAAAAAGCCAAATTATTTATATGCAAGCAAAGCGATTTCCCAATGAACTATTTTCACTTGTCGATTCAATCAAGGGGAAATTGTCAGAAGCCGAATTCTTATTCGACGAACGCACTTTTAAACCACACATTACACTCATCAGAAAGGCGACGCGTCCAGCAAGGATTGAACTGCCCCAACCCATTCAATGGCATGTCAACGAGTGGTTTCTCGTACAGTCGAAACAAACTAATCAGGGCATCAATTACATTCCATTGGCACAATGGTTCTTGAAATGACCAGTGGTTTCTTGTGAAATGGAAGCAAAATAACTTTTTAATCATTACTCAATTACCATCAAAGCAAACTTTATCCTATTTTATCCATTTATATTATCTTGAAAATTCTCGCCCTCGAAACGTCTACTGAATTCTGCTCTGTTGCACTTTACCTTGATGACAAAATACTCACTCAGGAGATTCTTGCCGAGCGTCGGCATTCTGAAATTGTATTGCCTATGGTTCAAGAAATATTGGCGGATGCAGAACTCACACTGGCACAATTAGATGGTATCGCTTTTGGCGCAGGCCCTGGCTCCTTTACAGGGCTCCGCATAGCTTGTGGAGTCGCCCAAGGCCTAGCATTTGCCACTAATCTTCCTATTGTAGGTGTCAGTACGCTAGAAGCGATTGCCCAGCAAACTGGTGAACAAAAAATCATTGCGGCACTTGATGCCCGCATGGGTGAGATTTATCATGCGGCCTATCAGCGACTAGCTCAGCACTGCTGGCAAGCCATTAGCCCACCGATGCTATGCCACCCTCAACAAGCCCCTTCAGTGGTAGGTGACGAATGGCATGGATGTGGTAGTGGTTTTGATGCTTATACTCAAGAGTTGTCGATAATTTATACTAAAAATATTCACCAGATTCACTTTGGACATCACCCGCATGCACGTGAAATAGCACAACTGGCAATCCCCAAATTTACTGATGGCACTGACACTGAACCAGCCAATGCAGCGCCTGTTTATATCCGTAACAAAGTAGCATTAAAGGAAAACGAACGATGAATATTCCATCGCCCGGAAGAGCTGAGATCAGAAAAATGCAGTCTTCAGATCTAGATCGGATTATCCAAATTGAACGTGAAATTTTTCTTTTTCCTTGGTCACTGGGTAACTTTGCAGATTCACTCAAAACCGGATATTTATGCCACGTACTGGAACAAGACAATATCCTGTTTGGATATGGAATCATGATGATGAGCCCAGAAGAAGCGCATGTGCTTACGCTTGGTATCGCCGCCAATTGGCAGAAAAAAGGCTGGGGAAGAAGATTACTGCATCATTTCATTCAGCTTGCCCAGGAAAATCATGCAAAATCAATATTCCTGGATGTCCGGGAATCAAATCACGGCGCTGCGCAGCTCTATAAACAAATGGGTTTTCAACATATTGCTACGCGCAAAGGATATTATCCGGCCATGTGTGGACGAGAAGATGCACTAGTCATGCAATTAATGCTATGAACAAGCGGCGTAAACAATTATTGAGAGAATTAGGTCTCTCGCCTATATGGCATTTAAAATCAGATACCTCAGAGCAGAACGAAATTTCCGCATCATCACTCACTGAAATTAAAGGTTCGATACTGCCGCCTGCTGACGTCACAAAAGATACTCAGGATTCCCAACCAATTCATTTGATGAATTGGGATCAACTAAAATCAGCAGTATCCGGTTGTATGTCATGTCCATTAAGTCAAACACGAACACACACGGTATTTGGTGTCGGCGATGAAAATGCGAACTGGCTCTTTGTCGGAGAAGGACCAGGTGCAAGAGAAGATGCAATCGGCGAACCATTTGTAGGACAAGCCGGCAAGCTGCTTGATCAAATGTTGGCGGCCATCAGGCTGAAACGGGGCGATCAAGTTTATATTACCAATATTGTCAAATGCCGCCCGCCCAACAATAGAAACCCAAGTTCGGGCGAGGCTCGACAGTGCGAGCCATACCTGACGCGGCAAATTGAATTAATCAACCCCAAACTCATTGTTGCACTGGGAAAAGTCGCCGCACAAAATCTTCTTGGAAGTGAAGACAGTATTTCCAACTTACGCGGAAAAATCCATCATTACTCCGGTATACCCTTGATTGTTACTTACCATCCCGCTTATTTATTGCGCGCTCTTCCAGAAAAAGCCAAAGCTTGGAAAGATTTATGTTTTGCTCAATCAACCATGCAATCACTCAGATAGATACTCATTATAGGAGGCTTACAAAATAAGCTTAACGAAATTAGTGTTTCTTATTTTCACCAATTAGATGCAATGAATCTTCCTTGCTTTGATTCAACAGATGCCACTTTCGAATTAAGGCCATCATCACAGATACAAATAATCCAAAAGCGACGATCACGACATAGATATGTACATCGAGCAATATCAGTGCAGCGTACAGTGACAGCATCAGCAGAATACTCAAATTTTCATTGAAATTTTGCACTGCAATGGAATGCCCTGCTCCCATCAGAATATGTCCACGATGCTGCAATAGCGCATTCATCGGAACAACAAAGAATCCTGCCAACCCACCAATCAGCATCAACAATGCAATTGCGATCCATAAATCTTTCACTAAAATCATGACCATCACAACAATCCCCATCGCAATACCTAGCGGAATGACTTTGACTGATTGTCTTAATGAAACCCATCGGGCGGCCATGATTGCGCCCATTGCAATACCCACAGCCACAACACCTTGTAGTTGAGCGGCCTGGTTCAGAGGATAATTCATCGCCACCTCAGCCCATTTCAGCACAATAAACTGTAGTGTTGCGCCTGCCCCCCAGAATAAGGTAGTTACAGCCAGTGATATCTGTCCGAGCTTGTCAGTCCATAACAACTTCACACAATGACTAAATTCATGGATCAGATAAAATGGATTCTTCTTGGGAATACGGTGATCTACACCGGTATTAGGAATGTACAGATTGAATAATGCTGCAATCGCATAAATGATAGCAACCAACAAAATACTGACTTCCAATGCACTATCAATTCCTGTATCAATGAATGGAAAATCAAATCCCATGAGAACATTCGCTACGGCAGGGGTAATCAGAACACCTCCAAATACCGTGCCTAATACGATAGAAGCTACCGTAAGTCCTTCAATCCAACCATTCGCGATCACCAGTTTTTCCGAGGGCAGTAACTCAGTCAGAATGCCGTATTTAGCCGGTGAATAGGCGGCGGCACCTAAGCCTACAACTGCATAGGCGGCTAATGCGTGATATTGATGCATGGCGAAAAACAATAATCCGCAACCGGTGATTTTGATAGTATTGCTAATAAACATGACGCGTCCCTTGGGCATGGAATCAGCAAAGGCACCCACAAAAGGAGCAAGAATGACATAGAACAACACAAATACAAACTTCAACATGGGTGTTAAGTAGGCGGGAGCATGCAAATCAATTAACAATGCAATCGCGATAACCAACAATGCATTATCTGCCAAAGAAGAAAAGAATTGCGCCGCCATAATCGTATAAAAACCGCGTTCCAAGCTATTTCCTTATAAGGTTTAAGTTATATTTCCCAAATTCTTAGCGAAAAAATCATCTTTTTGCCTTGAAACTATTCACTAGTAAATCGCTGACAACTTTTAGACATTCATTTAATCCTACAGAAACCATGCATACATGTAGTTTATGCTTAGGTGATGACATTAAAATTAAATGCAACTTACCGAATTTAGATTATTATAAAAAGTTTTGTGAATAATACTCGCATCCGCTTATTCTGGACATAAAATTAATGCCTCGCCCTACTCAAGCTTTTATCGATCTTTCTGCACTAGCACATAACTTAGGCGTAGTTCGTCAATATGTTCCTCGTTCTCGCATCATGGCTGTCGTCAAAGCAGATGCTTATGGTCACGGACTATTGCATACTGCAAGCGCTCTAAAAGATGTCGATGGATTTGCGCTGCTAGAATTAGATGCAGCGATATCTCTACGTGACGCCGGTTATCAACAACCCATTCTTCTCTTGGAAGGTTTTTTCTCTATAGAAGAATTAGCTTTATTTGAGCAATACCGGCTAAGTGCTGTTATTCACCATAGTGAACAAATTGCCATGTTGTCAGATTCAAGGCATCACAACCTGGATTTGTTTCTAAAAATTAATACTGGAATGAATCGCTTAGGACTAGTGCCCGAGCAATTTCCACAAATCATGAAGGCGCTGACAGACCACCCAGGCATCGACAGCATCACATTGATGACACACTTTGCAAGTGCCGATGATCCTTTGGAGGAAGAAGAAGTATTTCAACAACTACGATACTTTGAAGCCATTACGCAAAATCACAAGTATCCGCATTCACTTGCAAATTCAGCGGCTATCATACGCTATCCAGTAACTCATGCCGATTGGGTACGCCCGGGCATCATGCTATATGGTGCTTCTCCCTTTGCCGATAAAACTGCATCAGAGCTTAATTTAAAGCCTGTGATGACTCTATCGAGCAAAATTATTGCCATTCACGATTTAAAAATTGGTGATAGAGTGGGTTATCACGGACTTTTCCAGGCCGATCACCCAATGCGCATCGGCGTTGTGGCATGTGGTTACGCAGACGGATACCCACGACATGCACCAACCAATACACCTGTATTGGTCAATAATCAGCGAAGTCGGCTATTGGGCCGGATATCCATGGATATGCTAGTCATAGATTTAACTGAGATTAAAGATGTCGAGCTAAATAGCCCGGTGATTCTTTGGGGAAATGGAATGTCGGTTGATGAAATCGCTCATCAGGCAGGTACAACCAGTTATGAGTTGCTATGTGCACTAGCCCCACGTGTAGAAAAAATTGCCATGACACAACCTTAGCTATTATTCTACACGTGACAATTCATGAAAAAACAGAATTATTCTACTTTTGCTTTACTACGCAGGTCTTGCACAACATTTGCAAATTCACGTTGCAATATACGTTGTTGTATATTTTGTTTCACTTCCTCAAATGGCGGCACTTGCATTGTACGAACATCCAGGAGTTCTATAACATGCCATCCAAAAGAAGTTTGAACAGGTTGCTGCGTCACTTTCCCTTTTGATAAGCTTACCAGTGCATCAGCAAAAGGTTTTACATACGCTGCTGGTGGACTCCAGTTCAATTCACCACCGTTTTCCTTGCTACCATCGTCAAGTGATTTTTCTTCAGCCAGTTTAGCAAATTTTGTGCCTTTTTTGAGTTTTGCAATAATATCCTTAGCTTCAGCCTCCGTTTCTACAAGTATATGACGTGCTTTATATTCTTTATCGCCCATCTGTACTTTAAGAACATCATATTCCTTACGTAAAGTATCCTCACTAACTGCGTTATTTCGTATGTAGTCAGCTTGATAAGCTCTGACTAACACTGCTTGGCGAGACATCGCAAGTTGTGTAACCACATCGGGGTCAAGATCCAATCTTTTTTTGACCGCTTCTTGCGCCAGAATTTCTTCAGCAATCAGGTTCTCACGCAAAGCTTTTCTCATTTCTGGGCCATCTTGCTGACCCTGCGCAACATTTGCTTTCACCATGAGTTCCAGGCGCGATTGCGGAATCTCTACACCATTCACTTTAGCTACCACCCCTGTTGATTGGGCTTGAGCTGCCATAGTAACCAAGCCAAAAATACTAACTATCATTACTTGTGAAAATTTCGTCAAACGCATGGAATTTCCTTTTTTGTGATTTGGATAAAATTTATATTCACCAGAATATACTTGCTGACAGAGAGAAAGTATACGCTTTAACTTAATTGACGTGAATCACTACATGCCGTCATTTACAATGAAACGTCATCAGTAGTTATTAACAATTACAATCCCCTTATGCGGGCAATACCTTTTTAAAAGGTTTGACAGTCACGGATCTGTAGATGCCTGCACTGACATATGGATCTGTAGCAGCCCAAGCTTGTGCAGCCTCTAAAGATTCAAACTCCGCCACAATCAGGCTTCCGGAAAAACCTGCTGCACCAGGATCGTGACTGTCAATAGCAGGATAAGGTCCTGCCAAAATGAGACGTCCTTCTTCCTGCAGCGCTTGAATTCTTTTCAGATGTTCCGGGCGCACCGCCATTCTTTTCTCTAAGCTGTTTGGCACATCTTCGCCATTTATGACATATAACATCATTGCTCTTTGCTCACCTTTGATTGTCCATCTTGATCGCTCGGCGTATGAATTATTTCATTTTCAACTACTATGGGCGCCGTATCTTTCAAATATTTTCCCAGCATTATTACTTGCAACACAATAAAAACAAGCATTAATCCGGTAGCGCCAAATAATTTAAATGTAACCCACGTATCGATTGGAAAATTAAATGCGACATAAATATTGATACAACCCATAAACATAAAAAAACCTATCCAACCCAGATTGAGCTTATTCCAAACGAAAAAAGGCAAAGTCATCTGCTTTTCCAGCATAGCTTGAATTAAATTCTTTCTGAAGAATTGATTTGAAATCAACAAAACAGTTGCAATCAACCAATACAAAACTGTCGGTTTCCATTTAATGAATGTCTCATCCTGGGAGACTAATGTTGCTCCTCCAAAAACGACAATGACAGCTAGATTTATCCACATCATTTTGTCAACTTGATGACGGCGAAACCAAAGCCAGCCAATTTGCAGCACTGAAGCCGCCATTGCTACAGCGGTTGCAACGAAAATATCATAGACTTTAAAAGCCAGAAAAAACAAAACAACCGGAAAAAGATCAAATAAAAATTTCATAATTACTGATACTCAGAGTGTAATTAACTATCAACAAGAGAAATTGATCGCTCAAAAAAGTATTTTCTTTATTTCATGATGAAAGGTAATTGGGAAGTAAGATTACTCTTCTCCTTGGTTGCAACACCCAATAATGCAAAACCTAACAAATTGCCTGCTTCATCCTGAAAAAGTGCTTTCACCCCGTCTTTATCTGCCTCAACCTGCCACTCCCCAGTAGCACCCAAATCAGGTGGAGAAACTACGGTAGGACATGCCGGAGTTTTGACCATTACTGGCATTGCCGGATAAACAACCGGTGTTGGATTACCCGCAAGTGTTGCAGCCAAAGCTCGGGCAGCATGTGTAATCGGCATCACAAAAGGCAGGATCTTACCTTCAACTTCTGCACAATCACCCAGTGCATAGATATTGGGACGCTGGGTTTGTAGTAGACGATTCGCCAAAATCCCCCGATTAATCTGAATACCGGCTGCTTCTGCGAGTTGAGTGCGAGGACGCAATCCTACAGCAGAGAGCACTATATCCGACTCAATCAAATCTCCATTGGTCAATATCAAATGCAAATGCTCATCAATTTGATTGATCGATTGAGTGGCTGTATTTAAATGAAAAACCACACCAGCCGCTTCTAATTTTTGTTGCAAAAATACACCACCTGCTGAAGGTAAAAGTCGACCTAAAGGATGAGCACTGATATCGATCACATCCACCTGATAACCTGCAGTAACCAGATCATTTGCAAATTCACAACCAATCAAGCCTGCACCAATTATACTAATACGTTTTTTATCTTTTATCGCATCACGGAAATTCTGATAATCATCAAGATCGTTTACTGTTAATACCTTCGCCACTCCATCACCTTGTAGCGGTAAACGTATTTGGTCTGCACCCAATGCAAAAACCAACTGGTCGTAAAACATCTCCTCACCATCAACCAATGTCACGGTATTCTGAGTTTGATTAACAGCAACTACTCGGCAATGTGGACGAATGGTAATTTTCAATTGCGCTGCCATCTGAACTGCATCGCCATTTAAGATAGACTCGGGCATTTTACCGGCAGATAACGCATTGGATAACATAGGCTTGGAATAAAAACCACCATGATCAGCTGATATCATAGTAATGGGAATACTTGAATCTAATTTTCGCAGCTCACGCGCTACGGCATACCCAGCCAATCCACTGCCTATAATTACAACCGCATTATCCATCACTTAAATCTCCACCATTTCAAAATCTGCTTTACTCACCCCGCATTCCGGGCAAGCCCAATCTTCTGGCACATCTTCCCAATGAGTACCAGCTTTAATACCGTGTTCTGGATCACCCATTGATTCATCATAAATAAATCCACATAAATTACATTGAAATCTTTTCATTATTGCTAACTTTCTAAAGCCTATAAACAAAATGCACATTGACTTGAAGAAAATTTCTTCCATCAATGTGCTTTTTTTAATAAATTGGATTTCTTCAATAGCAGATGTCAATCCGCGCAAATATTGTCTTAATTTAACTGTCTCGCGGATGCCTACAATAATGAAGAACAGTAATTAATCCACAAAATGCTTCCAGAAAGACTTCTCTTTTGCTTTTCTATTTAACTTCTTTAGTATCTGTATTATTAATTAAGCTAGTTCTTCTTTGGATATATGCATCACGCATAAATTCATATTTATCCAATGCCGCCTCTTCCAATGTTTTCTCTGCATCCAATAATTGTGCTCGTGTATTGATCGTTCTTCCTGCTGCAACGGGAAGACGCAGAGCCACCGAATTAAGTAAAGCGACATCTTTCATAAAAACTCCTGTTATCCCTTGTGTAACAGGATCCACAAAGAAGCCATCAACACCAATTCCTACCGTATCACGTAAGGAACTTGGTCCCAAAAATGGCAACACTATATAAGGTCCGCTAGCGACACCATACCGTCCCAATGTTTGTCCAAAGTCCTCATTTCGTTTAGTCAGATTAATATCGCTAGCAGCACTAATATCACTAGCAATGTCAATCATCCCGAATATACCGAAAGTCGTGTTAATTAATAACCGTCCACTACTGGCAAGCGCACTTTCATAATTCAATTGCAGAATGGAATTAGTTAATACCACGACATCATTTAAATTGGAGAAAAAATTACCAACCACCAATTCAATGGGATCCGGTGTAATCTTCTTATATCCTCTAGCGACCGGTTCTAATATGTTGTTATCGACCATTTCATTAAAATTAAAAACGGCACGATTCATAGGCTCCAGTGGATCCCGATAGTCTTTCTGATT